>NZ_DASVNZ010000191.1:0-37234 GCF_036486225.1 Roseateles sp.
CTGGTTTCGACGTGGGTACGGATTTGGAGTAGGGCATGCCGAGGGCCAGGCACCTCGTAAATCCATCTGGAACAAACCAACTGCGAACGATCAAACGTACGCTCTCGCGGCTTAAACCCCGCGGACCTCTCACCGGCAGGCCAATGGGCCGGGTGAACGGACGCAAGTCCTGACACAGAGAGGTTATACACATTGGCTGGCTGTCACCCGGGCACCTTGGGTGATGGCGAGATCTAGGGTGCTGGCCCGTCCGGTAGCGTGCTCCTGCGCGACCGGGTAGGTGAGAACCAAATCAGAGAGCTAAGCATGTAGAACTGCCCGATGAAGGCTTGCGGACGCGGGTTCAATTCCCGCCGGCTCCACCAATTCGAAAAGCTCAGACCGTTCGCGGTCTGAGCTTTTTTCCTTTCCGGGCTCCGCAGCGCATCCGACACAAACCGTTTCACCAGGCTGGCAGGCCCTTTGCCAGTAGCTCCTTCGCCAGCCCTTGGCGACCGCGAGCCGGTCGCTGGGGATACCGAAACCTGGAAGGAACCGCCACGCCATGGACGCTCTGATGCAACGACGCCCGTTCCGTACCGTGAACGAGGGCATGCCCGTCGGTCTCGCCCCTCACGAGGCGCTGCCGCGCTCGCCGTCCGACCGCCGCATCGACGGCGAGGGCACGCCCGAATGGGCCTGGCGCCAATGGCAGCCGCTGTGGGGCGCGCCGCTGACCTCGCTCGATGAACTGGTACCGGAGGGGCGGCGCGCGGTCGTCGTCGCGCCGCATCCCGATGACGAGGTCCTCGGTTGCGGCGGCCTGCTGTCGCTGCTGGTGACGCGGCATCGGGCCGGTCTCCCGCCCGATCGCGCGCCCGCGCCGCCCGTCGAGCTGGTGGCCGTTACCGACGGCGAAGCCAGCCACCCGGGGTCGCCGCGTTGGACACCGCAGCGGCTCGCCGTGCAGCGCCGCCATGAACGCGCGTCGGGCCTGCGACGTCTGGGCCTGCATGTGCCCGTGCATTCGCTCTGCGTCCCGGACGGCCACGTCGCCGCGCACGAGGACGACCTCGTGCTCGAGCTGTGCGGCCGCCTGCGGCCGGACGACGTCCTCCTCACCTCATGGCGCCTCGACGGTCATCCGGACCATGAGGCGACGGGTCGCGCCTGCGCTCGCGCGGCCGTGCTGACGGGCGCCTCGCTCGTGGAGCTGCCGATCTGGGCCTGGCATTGGGCGCGTCCCGGCGACACCGCCGTTCCGTGGCACCGGATGCGGCGCCTGCCGCTCAACGCCCGGGCGCTGAGCGACAAGCGCGCCGCCCTGGCCGCGCATCGCAGCCAGTTGCTCGCCGACGGCGATCGCCCGCCCGCGCTGTCCGCGGAGTCGGTGAACCGCCTGCTGCGGCCGTTCGAATTCGTGCTGCTGCCCGACCTCGGCCACCAGTGAGCTTGTCGCTGCATTGACGCCGCAGATCGACGCCGCTCATTGACGCGGCGCAGCATGACAAGGCCAAGGACGGGGGCGTAGCATCGAGATTCCTCGGACTCATGCCTCCCCCGTCATGTCCGTCTGGCAATTCGATCTGGCCTTCGCGCAAGGCGGTGCCGCGGCATCGTGGTTGCCGTCCTCGCGCTCCGACGTCATGCACTACCTCGCGAGTCGCGTCGGGCCGAGCACGCCGATGCTCGAGGGCTGGCGCTACTTCGGCAACGAGGCGGGCAACTGCATCGACATGGTCTCCGACCCCGATGGCCGCTACGAACTGCACGCGCGCCTGGACGCCTGCGCCGAGGAGACCGACCACTTCATCGAGGTCGTCTGCGATGTCGCCCACGCGCTCGGCTGCGAGTTCTTCAGCGAGGAACTGTCCGCGCTGGTGCGGCCCAGCTCCCGGGCGCTGAAGGAGGCGCTGCAGCGCTCTAGCGCGTGGCGCTTCGCGCTCGATCCCGAGGGCTTCCAGCCGAGTCGCTGATCGCCGCCTTCAGATGCGGGGCCGTGCGCGAGTCCGCATTCGCCGCCACCTCGTCCGGCGTCCCCGCCGCAACGAGCCGCCCGCCGTCGCCGCCCGCGCCAGGCCCGAGGTCGATCACCCAGTCCGCGGCAGCGACGACGCGCATCTCATGCTCGACGACGACCACGGTGTGGCCCGCGTCGACCAGGTCGCGCAACTGCGCCATCAGCTTGTCGACGTCCGAGGGATGGAGGCCGGTGGTGGGCTCGTCCAGCACGTAGAGCGTGTGGCCGCGCTGCGTGCGCTGCAGCTCGGTGACGAGCTTGATGCGCTGCGCCTCGCCGCCGGACAGTTCGGTCGCCGGCTGGCCGAGCCGCAGGTAACCCAGGCCGATCCCCTTCAGCAGCCCCAGCGGCCGCGCGAGCGCCGGTTCCTCGGCGAAGAACTCGAACGCGGCATCGACCGTCATGCCGAGCACGTCGGCGATGCTGCGCTCGCGGTAGCGGACCTTCAGCGTCGCCTCGTTGTAGCGCGCGCCGTGGCACGCGGGGCAGGGCGCGAAGACGCTGGGCATGAACAGCAGCTCCACGCTGACGAAGCCTTCGCCTTCGCAGGTCTCGCAGCGGCCCTTGGCGACGTTGAAGGAAAAACGACCCGCGTCGAACTTGCGCGAGCGCGCAGCCGGCGTCGCGGCGAAGAGCTTGCGCACGTGGTCGAACAGACCCGTGTAGGTCGCGAGGTTGGAACGCGGCGTGCGGCCGATCGGCTTCTGATCGACCTGCACGAGGCGGCGGATCGTCTCGGCGCCGCTGGCGATCCGGCCCCCGGTCGTCGACTGGAGATCTGCGCCGGCCTCGGCGTCCTCGTCGTCTTCGGCAGCGACAGGCTCATGACCGAGATGCGCGCCGACCAGATCCACGAGCGCACGACTCACGAGCGACGACTTGCCGGAGCCCGATACGCCCGTGACCGCCGTGAACACGCCGAGCGGGAACGCGGCGTCCACGTCGACGAGGTTGTTCTGGGTGATGCCTTCGAGCCGCAACCACGCCTTGGGCGCGCGTCGCGCGGGGCGGTGCCGCGCATCGACCGCATCGGCGGCGTCGTTGGTGGCGCCAGGAAAAAGGTAGGCGGCGGTGCGTGACTCCGCGACGCCGCGCAGTCCGTCCGGCGGACCGCTGTAGAGCACGCGGCCGCCGAGCTCGCCGGCCGCGGGGCCGACGTCGACGATCCAGTCCGCGGCGCGCATCAAGGCGAGATCGTGCTCGACGACGTAGATCGAGTTGCCCGCCGCCTTCAACGCGCGCAGCGAAGCGAGGAGGGACTCGCTGTCGGCCGGATGCAGCCCCGCGGACGGCTCGTCGAGCACGTAGATGACGCCGAAGAGGTTGGAGCAGATCTGCGTGGCCAGGCGGAGCCGCTGGAGCTCGCCTGGCGACACGGAGGGTGTCGCCCGCTCCAGCGACAGATGGCCGAGCCCGAGCGCCAGCAGCGGACGCAGCCGCATCAGCACGTCGTCGACCAGGCGGCGGGCTGCGAGGCGCTTCTCCTCGCTGAGTCCGTCGATCGCCGCGTCGCCGAGGTGATCGGCCAGCTGCGCCAGCGGGAACTGCGACAACGCGCCGATGTCGAGTCCGCCGAAGGTCACCGAGAGCGCCTCGCGCTTGAGCCGCTTGCCGTCGCAGACCGGGCACGCGCCGCCGATCAGGTAACGCGACACGCGGCGCTTCATCAGCGCGCTCTGCGTGGTCGCGAAGGTGTGCATCACGTAGCGCTTCGCGCTGCTGAAGGTGCCCTGGTAGCTGGGCTCCATCTTGCGGCGCAACGCGTCCTTGGTCTCGGCGGGCGTGAAGCCGGCGTACACGGGCACTGTAGGCTGTTCATCGGTGAACAGGATCCAGTCGCGCGTCTTGCGCGGCAGTTCGCGCCAGGGCTTGTCGACATCGATGCCCAGCGTGACCAGGATGTCGCGCAGGTTCTGGCCGTGCCAGGCCGGCGGCCACGCGGCGACGGCGCGGTCGCGGATGGTGAGCGTGTCGTCGGGGACCATCGAGGCCTCGGTGACCTCGTACACGCGTCCCAGCCCGTGGCAATGCGGGCAGGCGCCCTGCGGCGTGTTGGGCGAGAAGTCCTCGGCGTACAACATCGGCTGCTTTGCCGGATAACGACCGGCGCGCGAGTACAGCATCCTCAGCAGCGATGAGAGCCCGGTCACGCTGCCCACGGACGAACGCGCGCTCGGCGTGCCGCGCTGCTGCTGCAACGCGACGGCGGGCGGCAGTCCGTCGATCGAGTCGACCGCGGGTACGCCGACCTGGTCGATGAGCCGCCGCGCGTACGGGGCGACTGATTCGAAGTAGCGCCGCTGCGCCTCGGCGTAGATCGTGCCGAAGGCGAGCGAGGACTTGCCCGATCCCGACACGCCGCTGAACACCACGAGCGCGTCGCGCGGCACGTCGACATCGACGTTCTTGAGGTTGTGCTCGCGCGCGCCGCGGACCTGGACGAAGGCGGCGCGTGACGGCGGGGACTGCGGGGACGGCGGGCTGGCGGTAGGGCGTTTGGCCAAGAGGAAACCTCGGGTGATCGACGCGACAGGCGCCGGAGCGGCGGGTGCGAAGTATCGGTCGATGGCACCGTCCAGCAAGCTGGATGCCCACTGCGCCGATGGGATGGATGTCGACAGCCACGGCGGTGCGAGCGCCTGTCGCGACGGGCATGGCTGTTGCCTTTGGAAGGATCCACTTCAGAGCCGCCGCCATGAACCTTTCTACCGATGTGATGCCCGTGACCTTCGACCCGTCGCTCGAACGCGAGGAACCCAGCGAAGCCACGACCATCGCCGAGCTGGTGAAGACCTTCGTCGGCATGGCCAGGACGGTGGCGGACACGGAAGGGCACGCGTTCCGCGCCGTGCACGCCAAGGGCCAGGGACTGCTGCGCGGGAAGCTCACCGTGTCGGGCGGCCTGCCTGCGATCTTTGCGCAAGGACTGTTCGCCGAGCCGGTGACCTACGACACCCTGGTGCGCCTGTCGTCGCCGCCGGCGGAGCAGCTCCCCGACAGCGTGTCGACACCGCGCGCGCTCGCGCTCAAGGTGCTGGGCGTTCCCGGCGAGCGGCTGCCCGAGGCGCTTGGCCCGGACGCGCAAGACTTCCTGATGGTCAACGGGCCGGCTTTCTCGCGCCCCGATCCGCGCGGCTTCCTCAAGGACGTCAAGTTGCTGGCATCCACGACGGAGAAGTCGCCGCGCGGCAAGGAGGTGCTGTCGGCGGTGCTGCGCGGCGCGGAGCACGTGCTCGAAGCGGTCGGCGCGGAGAGCGGCAAGCTGAAGTCGCTCGGCGGGCATCCGAAAGCCCATCCGCTGGGCGACACCTACTTCTCGCAGACGCCTTACCTCTTCGGACCGTACATCGCGAAGTTCTCCCTGCAGCCCGTGTCACCGGCGCTCACCGCGCTGACGGGTGAGTCGATGGACGCCGATGGCGACGATGCGCAGCGCGTGTCGGTGGCGCGCTTCATGTCGGGGCAGACCGCGCCGGTGGAATGGGCGTTGCGCGTGCAGCTCTGCGTGAACACCGATGAGATGCCCATCGAGGACGCCTCGGTCGAATGGCCGGAGGACATGAGCCCCTGGGTCACGGTGGCGACCTTGTCGGTGGCGCCGCAGGACAGCTGGCAGGGCGACGCGACGCAGGCCGAAGAGGATGCGCTGGCCTTCAGTCCCTGGAACGCGCTCGCCGCGCATCGTCCGCTGGGTGGTGTGAACCGGGCGCGCAAGATCGTCATGGCGGCCTCGCGCGAGTTCCGCTCGGCCTTCAACCGCTGCCCCATCCACGACCCGGCCCGGAGCCAGGGCCCGGCCTGACCACGAGGCCCGCGTGTGTTCGGTGGCGTGCCCGCTTCGCAGGGGGCATCGGACCGGGAGCGGGGCTTGCTGTTGAAGAGGCAAACCCTCTTCAAAGGAGCCTCCCCATGACCGATAAGCCCCTCTCCGACACCGAGCGACGCGAGAAGCTCTGGGACCTGATCAAGGACGTCAAGGTCGGACTGTTCACGACCCATCATGCGAACGGCCATCTGCACTCGCGCCCGATGACGCTGCAGAACAAGGATCTCGACGAGGGCGAATCGCTGTGGTTCTTCATGTCCCGCAGCGGCGAGCCCTTCAGCGACATCGTCGCGTCATCGCAGGTGAACGTCGGCTTCGCCGATCGCAGCGAGGACACCTATGTTTCGGTGTCCGGCATCGCGGAACTCAACGAGGACCGCGCCAAGCGCCAGGAGCTCTGGAACAAGGCCGCGGAAGCCTGGTTCACCAAGGGCGTCGACGATCCCGACCTCGCGGTGGTGCGCGTACGCATCAGCCACGCCAGCTACTGGGACGTGAAGGCGTCGAAGCTGACGCAGCTCTACGCGATGGCGAAGGCGGCGGTGACCGGTAAGCCGCCCACCGGCCTGGCCGAGACCGGCGAAGTGCGCATGAAGTAAGGCATCAACCCTGACCGGAGTACCCCATGCCCAGAGGCGACAAGTCGTCCTACACGGACAAGCAGAAGCGGCAGGCCGAGCACATCGAAAGCGGCTACGAGGATCGCGGCGTTCCCAAGGCCGAAGCGGAGAAGCGCGCCTGGGCGACGGTCAACAAGGAGACCGGCGGGGGCAAGAAGTCCGGCTCGGGACGCGGCCAGCCGGAGAACCACGAGCCCTCCCGCAAGGGCGGGCATCTGGGCGGCAAGGCCGCGGCCAGCCGCACGGCGGCGGAGCGCTCGGCCTCCGCGAAGAAGGCCGCCGCGACGCGCAAGCGCAATGCGGCGGCGCGCGCTGGTCATCATTGAGCGCACCGAGCCGTTCATCCCCAGAAATGAGAGACGATGTCGCCGGGGCGGAAAGTCGGCTTGAAATGCAAGGCGCCCGGCGAGCCGGGCGTCTTGCATGCGAGCGAACTGAAGGGCCTCAGTCCGTGGATCGCTCCACTGATACAGCGTGACCTGGGACGTTCACTCAGCCGAGGCGACTTGCGTGTCGACCGCGTCGGCGCTGCGGCGGCCGGTGATGTAGACGGTCGGCAACTGCTCGCGCTTCACGGTGATCACCACTGGATCCAGCGTAACGATCGAGGCACGCATGTCGCGTTGGCCTTGTGCATGAGCGATCCCGAGACCCAGGGCCAGCGCCGCAATGGCACCGAAGGCGAGGGCCTTGACGGTGGTGTTGGTGGCGGAAGTGATGCTGAGGCGGGCGGTGTTCATGTCGATCTCCTGAAGGCGTTTGCTGTGTCGATGGAGTCAGTGTCGTCATCGCGGTCCCGCCTCGCGAGCGCTGCGCGACGAAGCTGCGCAGCGACGGTGTGAAGTGCAAGGATGGCTGACAAGCTGTCGCGCTTCGATCACCGTTTCGGCTCCTCACAAGCGAGAACGCCGACAGGACCGGGTCCTCTCGGCGTTCAATCAATCGGGCCGTGTGGCCCGCACGGGGCTCAGCGAGCGGCGACGCCCTCGGTCGCGGCTCCCTTGCTGGCTTCCTTGGCCGCGTAGCGCTGCACCAGCGCGGCGTACGTCGGGGAAGCCTTCATCTCGGCGTAGCGGGCTTGTGCCTTGGCGCGTTGGCCAGCGTTCAGGCTGAAGTCTTCGGTGCGGTCGACCGCGGCCAGGCCGGACTCTCGATAGATCTCCAGATCGGCCAGCACTTCGGCGCGGGTCCTCTGGCTCTGCGTGATCGGATCGAGGTGGCTGTAGCTCTGTGCGAAGGCCGGCACGGCAGCGGCGGACAGGGCAATCAAGGCGGTAGCGATCAGGGTCTTGGCGGTCATGATGGTGTCCTTTGAGAGAGCGTTGGATCAGGCTGTCTGGGGTCTTGGGCCGGCGTCGTTTGCCGATGACTGAAGGTTAGATCCGCGTCCCTTTCTGATAAATGACTGGCGCACGAATGGGCCGTTGTGAGGCTCGCAACAATCGATCGCCAGCCATTGCCCTCGGGATCTCGTTCCCTGTCGGTGCTTCGATGTGCAAGCGCAAAGCAAGACGCCCGGCATTGCCGGGCGTCTTGCTTGGGAGCGAACCGAAGGGCGTCAGTCCGTGGATCGCTCCACCGATACAGCGCGATCTGGGACGTTCACTCGGCCGAGGCGACTTGCGTGTCGACCGCGTCCGCGCTGCGACGGCCGGTGATGTACACGGTCGGCAGCTGTTCGCGCTTGACGGTGATGACCACCGGATCCAGCGTGACGATCGAGGCGCGCATCTCGCGTTGGCCTTGCGCATGAGCGATCCCGAGACCCAGGGCCAGCGCCGCGATGGCACCGAAGGCGACAGCCTTGACGGTGGTGCTGGTGGCGGAAGTGATGCTGAGGCGGGTGGCGTTCATGTCGATCTCCTGAAGGGCGTTTGCTGTGTCGATGGAGTCAGTGTCGTCATCGAGGCTCTGACTTTCGAGCGCCCAGCGACGAACCCTCGCCGCGACGGCGTGAACTGCAGGCGCGGCAGATGAACCGTCGGGCCCGAAGCCTCAGAAAGGCAGAGCGCCGACAGGACCAGAGTCCTGCCGGCGCCTTGAGGCCGGGGAGACAGGGGATGCAGAAGCCTTGAGGCGGAACGCAGAGGCGGTGAAGACGCTCAGCGAGCGGAGACGCCTTCGGTCGTCGAGCCCTTGGTGTCCTTCGCCGCGAAGCGCTGCACCAGCGCGGCGTACTTCGGCGAGGCCTTCAGTTCGGCGTAGCGGGCTTCCGCCTTGGCGCGCTGGGTCAGTTCCAGCGACGAGTCTTCGGTGCGGTCGACCGCCGCCAGGCCGGATTCGCGATAGATCGCCAGATCGGCCAGCACTTCGGCGCGGGTCTTCTGGCTTTGCGTGATCGGATCAAGGTGGCTGTAGCTCTGCGCGAAGGCCGGCACGGCGGCGGTCGACAGGGCGATCAGGGCGGAGGCGATCAGGGTCTTGGCGTTCATGATGAGGTCCTTTGAGAGAGCGTTGGATCGGGGTGTCTGGGGTCTTGGGCCGGCGTCGTTTGCCGATGACTGAAGGTTAGATGCGGGCCCCGATCGCATAAATGGCCCGGCGGCGAATGAGTTGTTGTGCGAACGACAACAATCGCGCCAGTCCGCTGCGCCCTTGAAGACAGTCTTGATGGGCCCGCCCGGCGCTGCGCGCAGAGCGGTCGCATCGATCCGCTGACGACCGGAAAACGCCTCGAAGTCCTTTAGGCTCGGCGATTCCCCCATCGCGACCTCCCGGCAGTACCCCGCATGACCACCGATTCCGCGTCCCTCGCACGCTCCGAGGCGGCGCTTCCCGTCACCACCGCACCGGCCGCGACCGGCGCGACCGCCGCATCCCACGCCCACGGCTTCCTGCTGCCGATCGTCGGCGCCGCCGCCTTCGCTCACCTGCTCAACGACCTGATCCAGGCCGTGCTGCCCTCCATCTATCCGATGCTGAAGGCCAACTACGCGCTGAGCTTCGGCCAGATCGGCTGGATCGCGCTGGTCTACCAGATCACCGCTTCGCTGCTGCAGCCCTGGGTCGGCCTCTACACCGACAAGCATCCCAAGCCCTATCTGCTGCCCATGGGCATGGTCGCCACGCTGGTCGGCGTCGGGCTGCTGGCGTTCGCCACCTCGTACGAGATGCTGCTCGTCGCCGCGGGCGTCGTGGGCGTCGGCTCGGCGACCTTCCACCCGGAAGCCTCGCGCGTCGCGCGTCTGGCCTCGGGCGGGCGCTTCGGCACTGCGCAGTCCTGCTTCCAGGTCGGCGGCAACGCGGGCTCGGCCGTCGGGCCGCTGCTCACCGCCGCCATCGTCATCCCCCACGGCCAGTCGGCCATCGCCTGGTTCATGCTGGTCGCGGCGCTCGCGATCTTCGTGCTGTCGCGCATCACCGGCTGGACGCTGCGCCACGGCCAGGCGAAGGTCAACAGCCTCGCCCGCGGCGCGACCGGCGGCCTGGGTCGCCGCGAGGTGATCCGCGCCATCGTCGTCATCGCGATCCTGATGTTCGCGAAGTTCGTCTACATCGCGTCCTTCACGAACTACTTCACCTTCTACCTGATCCAGCGCTTCGGCCTCAGCGTCCAGCAGAGCCAGGTCTACCTGTTCATCTTCCTCGCCGCCATCGCCGCAGGCACCTTCGCCGGCGGGCCGGTTGGCGACCGCATCGGCCGCAAGGCGGTGATCTGGGTGTCCTTCCTCGGCGTGGCGCCGTTCGCGCTGGCGCTGCCGCATGTCGGCCTGACGCTCACCGCCGTGCTTGCGGTCGCGATCGGGCTGGTGATGTCGTCG
This sequence comes from Roseateles sp., assembly GCF_036486225.1. Taxonomy (GTDB): domain Bacteria; phylum Pseudomonadota; class Gammaproteobacteria; order Burkholderiales; family Burkholderiaceae_C; genus Roseateles. The sequence goes on from NZ_DASVNZ010000191.1 coordinate 10,207, forward strand.
GCCTTCGCCGCGCTGGTCGTCTACGCGCAGGAGGCCGTCCCCGGCCGCGTGGGCATGGTGTCGGGCGTGATGTTCGGATTGATGTTCGGCATCGGCGGCATTGGCGCCGCCGGGCTGGGCCATCTTGCCGACGTGCACGGCATCGTCTGGGTCTACACCCTCACGTCCTTCCTGCCGCTGCTTGGCCTGGCGACCGCCTTCCTGCCCGATACGCGCAAGCCGCGCGCGGCCTGAAGGACGGGCCGCTCAGCATCAATCGATGCTGATCTTCCCCTGCTCGATCACCTGCTTCCAGCGGGCGAATTCGGCGGACTGGAACGCGGTGAACTGCTCCGGCGTGTTGCCCACGATCTCGAAGCCCAGCTCCAGCAGCTTGGGCTTGACCGCCGGATCGTTGAGGCTCTCGACGACGGCGTTGCGCACCTTGGTCTTGATGTCCGCCGGCAGCCCCTTGGGCGCGGCCACCGCCTGCCACGAGTAGACCGTCACCGCCTTGTGGCCGAGCTCTTCCATCGTGGGCACGTCCGGCAGCAGCGGCGAGCGCTTGGCGCTCGTGATGGCCAGCGCGCGCATCTTGCCGGCCTTGATGTGGGGCAGGGCGGTGTTGATGTTCATGAAGGTCGTGTCGACCTGACCCCCGAGCAGGTCGGTGATCGCCGGTGCGCCGCCCTTGTAGGGCACGTGGGTGGCGGTGGTGCCGGTCTCCTGCCAGAACAGCGCCGCGGTGAGGTGGTCCGAGGTGCCGGGCCCCGCGGAGGCGAAGGTCATCTGCCCGGGGTTGGCCTTCATGAAGGCGATCACCTCGGCCAGCGTCTTGAAGCGCGAGCCCGCCGGCACCGCCAGGACGTTGGGCGCCTGCACGGCGATGGTGATGTAGTCGAAGTCCTTGATCGGGTCGTAGCCCGCGGTCTTCGTCAGGTGCGGGCCGATGACGAAGGGGCCGAGCGAGGACACGAACAGCGTGTAGCCGTCCGGCGCCGCGCGCTTGGCCGCCGCCGCGCCGATCATGCCGCCGGCGCCGGCCTTGTTGTCGACGACGAAGGTGCCGCCCAGCTTCTCCTGCAGCTTCACGCCGAGCGTGCGCGCGACCATGTCCGTGGAGCCGCCGGGCGGGAAGGGCACGAGCAGCGTGACCGGACGCGCCGGCCAGGTCTGCGCGAGGGCAGCGGTCATCGGCAAGGCGCTCAGCAGCGCGAGCGCGACGCCCGCTTTCAAGCCGCGGATGAGGGGGCGAAGGGATCGGATCATCGTTATCTCCTGGTGTCGTTGTGTGGGCGATGGATCGGGGTCGTGTGGGGGATGGCTCAGGGTCGCTTGCCGACCTCCGCTTGCTCGCGCGTCCAGACGCGCGCCTGCTCGCTCAGGCTGAGTCCCAGCCCGGGTCGATCCGGCACGAGCATCCGGCCGCCGGCGATTTCCAGGCGCTCGTTGAACAGCGGTTCCAGCCAGTCGAAGTGCTCGACCCAGGGCTCGGTGGGGTAGGTCGCCGCGAGGTGCACGTGCAGCTCCATCGCGAAGTGCGGCGCGATCATCAGACCCGCCTGCTCCGCCTGCGCGGCGATCTTCAGATACGGCGTGATCCCGCCGACACGCGGCGCGTCCGGCATCAGGTAATCCGCGGCGCGGTGACGGATCAAGTCGCCGTGCTCCATCGCGCTGGTCAGCATCTCGCCCGTGGCGATCGGTGTGTCGAAGGCGGCGGCGAGCGCCGCGTGCCCCTCGTGGTCGTAGGCATCGAGCGGCTCCTCGATCCACACGAGCCGCAACGGCTCGAAGGTCCGGCACATCCGCTGCGCGGTCGGCCGGTCCCACTGCTGGTTGGCATCGACCATCAGCGCCACGTTGTCACCGAGATGCCGCCGCACTGCGTCGACGCGCTTCAGATCGAGCGCGCCGTCCGGCTGTCCGACCTTGAGCTTGATGCCGCCGTTGCCGCGCGCTATCGAGGCCGACGCGTTCACCAGCAGCTGCTCCAGAGGCGTATGCAGGAAGCCGCCCGAGGTGTTGTAGCAGGCGACCGAGTCGCGATACGCGCCCAGCAGCTTGGCCAGCGGCAGACGCGCGCGACGCGCTTTCAAGTCGTAGAGCGCGACGTCGAAGGCGCCGATCGCCTGCGTCGACAGCCCGCTGCGTCCGACCGACGCACCAGCCCAGCAGAGCTTGTTCCAGAGCTTGGCGATGTCGCTCGGATCCTCGCCGATCAGCGCGGGCGCGATCTCCTTCGCATGGGCGAACTGGCCGGGCCCGCCGGCCCGCTTCGAATAGCTGAAGCCCAGTCCCTCATGGCCGTCGCGCGTGACGAGTTCGACGAAGAGCAGGGCGATCTCGGTCATCGGCTTCTGCTTGCCCGTCAGCACCTTCGCGTCGCTGATCGGCGTGGCCAGCGGGAGGTAGCACGACGAGATCCGGAGCCACTCGATGCGGTCGTTGGAACTGGTGTCTGGCATGGCTGTTAACGTTAACATTCAGGTTCATGAAAAGGCGCTGAAAGAATGGGCGAGCTATGCCCGTGGCTGTTCAGCGCCGCGACGATGGATGGTAACGGTAACATCTCGACGTTTGCAAGATTCCATCTGCAAAGCCGGGACAATCGCCGCCGACCCTGGGGAAGCGCTGCTGCCCCGTCCTCTGGAATCCCTTTCGACCCGCCTCATCGATGCCGCCTGTCCGCCCCGGCGCTGGAGCCGTGACCCTGCATGACGTCGCCGCCGCGGCGGGTGTGTCGCTGATGACCGCGTCCCGCGCACTGCGTACGCCGGAGGTGGTCTCCGCCGCCACCCGCGAGAAGGTGATGCAGGCGGTCGCCCAGACCGGCTACATCCCCAACCTGCTGGCGGGCGGCCTGAAGTCGCGGCGCAGCATGACGGTGGCGGCGCTGGTGCCGGTGATCTCGGTGCCGCAGTTCCTGCCGACGATCCAGGTCTTGACCGAGCAGCTCGACCGCGCCGGGTACCAGGTCCTGCTCGGCCAGACCGGCTACGACCACGCCCGCGAGGAGGCGCTGCTGAACACCATGATCGGCCGGCGCGTCGACGGCATCGTGGTGGCGGGCCTGCTGCAGCACGGCGACACGGCGCGCCGCCTCGCGCGTCTGGGCGTGCCGGTGGTGGAGACCTGGGACATGACGGAGCGGCCTCTGGACACGGTGGTCGGGTTCTCGCACGTGCAGGTGGGCGCCGCGGTGGCGGGGCACTTCATGGCGCGGGGATGGACTCGCGTGGGCCTGGCCACCGGCAGCGATCAGCGCGCCGGTCAGCGGCGCGCCGGTTTCCTGTCGGTGATCGGCAAGGACGTGCCCACCGCCGTCACCGAAGTGCCGGCAGGCGTGCCGCATGGACGGCGCGCGCTGTCGGCGCTGCTCGCGCAGGCGCCCGACCTGCGCGCGGTGGTCTGCAGCTCCGACGGCATGGCCGAAGGCGTCCTGACCGAAGCCCTCGCGCGCGGCCTGCGCGTGCCCGAGGACCTCGCGGTGATCGGCTTCGGCGGTGCGGAGTTCTCGGCCTCCCTGCATCCGTCGCTGTCGACGGTCCACATCGACGGCGCCGAGATCGGCCGCCGCGCCGCCGACGTGCTGATCACCCGCGGCCGGGGCGAGACGTCCGGTCCGGCCATCGTCGACATCGGTTTCCAGCTGGTGCTGCGGGGATCGACGGGCGACGCCGCGTAAGGACGCAGCGACCCAGCGGCGCGGCGACTGGTACCGCTGCCACTCCCTCCATCAATCGCACGGGCATTCACGGGCTTTGCATGTTGCGCCTCTATGATGAGAAAAGTTCTCATTTGCAACAAAGCCGTCGCCCATGTCCGTCCGTCCTGATTCCCAGCTCCTGCTCACGCCGCTTGCCGCCGCCCTGAAGTCGCTGCTGGGCGCCAGCCTGGCCGTCGGCGCCGCCGGCGCGCTGGCGCAGGCTGCGCAGGCGCCTGCCGTTCCGGGTCAGGCCGCTTCTGCCGCTTCCGCTTCTGCCGAGTCGACGACCGCGACGACCGCGACGCCGCCGCTCGGCAAGGTCACCGTCCAGGGCCGCGCGGAACGCCAGAAGGCGGGCCTGGGCTCGCGCGGTGGACTGGGCATCATGGGCTCGCAGGACGCGATGGACATTCCGTTCAACACGCTGAACTACACCGAGCAGCTGATGCGCGACCAGCAGTCGCGCACCCTGGCCGACGTGCTTCAGAACGATGCCTCGGTGCGCGTGATGACGGCGGCGCAGGGCTTCGGCGAGGACTTCCAGATCCGCGGCCTGGCCGTGCCCAGCGGCGACGTCGGCTTCAACGGCCTGTTCGGTCTGGCGTCGGCCAACCGCATGCCTGCGGAGGTCATGGAGCGCGTCGAGGTGCTGAAGGGGCCGAACGCGATGCTCAACGGCATGCCGCCCGGCGGCAGCGTCGGCGGCGGCATCAACGTGATCCCCAAGCGCGCGGGCGACCAGAACCTGACGCGCCTGACCACCAGCTTCGCCAGCGGCGATCAGCTCGGCGTCGCGATCGACGCCGGCCGCCGCTTCGGTGAGAAGAAGGAGTGGGGCATCCGCGTCAACGGCAGCTACCGCGACGGGGAGGCCAGCATCGACGACGGCAATGCCCGTCAACGCTTCGCCGCGATCGCGCTGGACTTCCGCGGCACGCAACTGCGCTGGACCACCGACATCTTCAAGCAGCACGAGAACATCCGCGGCTTCCGGTCGCAGCCCGCCTTCCTCGCGGGTCTGACGCGGCTGCCCAAGACGCCCGACCCGCGCAAGAACATCTACGGTCCCGACGCGGCGCTGGAGGTCGACGACGAGATGTTCGCAACCAAGTTCGAGTACGACGTCAACGACCGCCTGACCGTCTGGGCCGGCGCCGGCTGGCGCGACAGCTGGACCATGCAGGACTTCCCGACCGCCAGCACGCGCGCCGACGTCAACGGCGACTTCCGGCTCATCGGCGCCTGGTACGACGCCTACTTCAAGACCAAGAGCGCCGACGCCGGCGCACGCGGGCGCTTCGAGACGGCGGGCATCGGCCACACGGTCTCGGTCGGCGTCAGCCGACTGGAGCAGGAGACGGGGAGCTTCTACCTGGCCAATCCCGCGTCGAGTTCGGTGCCGTCCAACATCTACCACCCGGTGCCGATGCCGGCGGTGATCGGCACGCGTCTGGCCCCGACGAAGACCTCGGACTCCCGCCTGTCGGGCATCGCGATCGCGGACACGATGTCGTTCCTGAACGAGCGCCTGCTGGTCACGGCCGGCGTGCGCGACCAGACCGCCGAGGTGGTGGGCACGTACAAGAAGAGCGCCGTCTCGCGGCTGGGCGGCGTCGTCTTCAAGGCGACCGAGGACCTGTCGGTCTACGCCAACTACGCCGAAGGCCTGACGCGGGGCGCCATCGCGCCGGTCAACAGCACGCTGATCAATCCGGGCGAGGTGTTCGCCCCCTATCAGTCCAAGCAGATCGAAGCCGGCGTGAAGGTCGATTGGGGCAGCTTCCTGACCTCGGTCAGCGCGTACCAGATCAAGAAGCCGAATGCCGCGACGCTCCCGGTGCCGGGCAGCACGTTGATGCGATACAGCTTCGACGGTGAGCAGCGCAATCGCGGTGTGGAACTGTCGGTGCAGGGCGAGATCATCCGCAGCATCCGCTGGCTGGCGAGCGCGTCCTTCACCGACGCCAAGCAGATCCGCACGTCAGGCGGCACCTTCGACGGCAAGGACGCGACCGGCGTCGCCGACAAGACGGCGAGCGTCGGCGCCGACTGGGATGTGCCCTATCTGCCGGGCCTGGGCATCAACGGCCGCGTGATCTACACGTCCTCGGGCTGGATCGACAACGCCAACACGCTGGCCGTGCCCGCGTGGACGCGCGCCGACATCGGCGCCCGCTACACCACGAAGATCGCCGGCGTGCCGACGGTGCTGCGCGCCAACATCGACAACGTCTTCGACCGCCACTACTGGCTGCTCAGCGGCACGTACGCGACGGTGGCCACGGGCCGCACGGTGGTGCTGTCCGCGTCGTTCGACTTCTGATCCCCGCTGTCGTCCCGTTCATCATTCCAACCGCCATCCGCGCCCCAGGAGACCCCATGAACAAGAGCTTCCGTCCGGCCTTGCGCCTGTCCGCCGTGTCGCTGCTGCTGGCCGCCGGTGCCGCGCAGGCGCACCAGATCTGGATCGAGCAAGCCGCTGGCGCCAACGAGCGTGCGGTCGTGCGTTTCGGCGAATTCGGCGAGAACCTGCGCGAGGCCTCGCCGGGCCTACTGGACAAGTTCGGCCAGGTGCGCTTCGACCTGCCGTGGAAGGGCCAGTACGTGGCCGAGGTCGCGCACACCGACAAGACCGCCGGCGAACGCCAGGGTCCCAAGGGCGCCGAGAAGTACGACGGCGTCAGCTACGTGACCTCGCTGACCGTGCTGAAGGCCGACGGCGTCGAGCCGATCGCGGCCGGCCCCGCGGCCACGCCGAACAAGTGACCCCGGGAGGAGCGCCGCGATGAACGCCGTCAGCGCCCCGTCGGGCCGCAACTCGAGGGTCGCCGTTGCGGCGTCCCGCGTCCTGGCCGTGCTGCCGTTGATCTCGCGCATCGTCGCGGCGGTCGGCGGCGGCTACGCGCTGGCGGCGCTGTCCAGCGTCGCGGTACTCGCGCTGCCGGCGAGCACCATCCAGTCGGTCATCGGCGGCATGCTCGGCAGCTTCGCCGTCTACGCCGGCGCGGTCGTCTGGGTCTTCGCGGTCCGCAGCGCCACGCGGGCCTGGGTCGGTCTCATCGTCGCCGCACTGCTCCTGCTGCCCTTCGCCTGGTCCGTCTGGACCGCCGCCGCCCCCGCCATCGCCCCCGCCGTTGCGCCATGACCGTCGACGTCCAAGCATCCCCGACCGCGCCGCAGCCGCGCGGCATCCGGCAGACGATGTCGGACCTGCACATCTGGACCGGCCTGCTGCTGGGCTGGTTCCTGTTCGCGATGTTCCTCACCGGGACCGTCAGCTACTTCAAGGAGGAGCTGTCGCAATGGATGCGGCCCGAGATCGCGCACCAGGCCGTGATGCCCGAGCCGGCCGTCGTGGCCGGCCGCATCGCCCAGGAGCTGGAGACGCTGGCCGAAGGCACCTCGCAGTGGAGCCTGCGCCTGACCGACGACCGCCACAGCGTGGCCGACGCCTTCTGGCGCCTGCCGGCGAAGGAGGGCGCGCGGCGCGCGTTCAAGTCGGCGGTCTTCGATCCGCAGACCGGCGAGAAGGTGGTCAATGCGCGCGAGACCCTGGGCGGCGAGTTCTTCTACCGCTTCCACTTCCAGTTCCACTACATGCCGGTGCTGTGGGGCCGCTGGCTCGCGGGACTGGCGGCGATGTTCATGCTGGTGGCCATCGTCAGCGGCGTGATCACGCACAAGAAGATCTTCACCGACTTCTTCACCTTCCGCTGGGGCAAGGGCCAGCGCTCGTGGCTGGACGCGCACAACGCGCTGTCGGTGTTCGGGCTGCCCTTCCACCTGATGATCACGTACACCGGCCTGGTGACGCTGATGGCGCTCTACATGCCCTGGGGCGAGCAGGCCGGCATCAATTCGCCGGCGTTGAAGAAGCAGCTGACCTCTGAACTCAGCGCCTTCATCCAGCCCGGCAAGCCTTCGGGCGAGAAGGCGCCGCTGGCCTCCGTCGAGGCGATGGTGCGCGAGGCGGAAGGCCGTTGGGGCGCGGGAAACGTGGCGCGCGTCACCGCGACGAATCCGGGCGATGCCGCGGCGCGCGTGGCGATCACGCGCGGCGAGGGCGGCCGTGTGTCGATGAGCCCGCAGTACCTGCTGTTCGACGGTGTCTCCGGGAAGCTGCTGGAGGACCGCAGCGGCGTCGGCGCCGCGGCCGAGACGCGAGGCGTGATGTACGGGCTGCACCTGGGCCGCTTCGGCGACGACGCGACGCGCTGGCTGTACTTCATCGTCAGCCTGGCGGGCACGGCGATGGTCGGCAGCGGGCTGGTGATGTGGACGGTCAAGCGCCGCCAGAAGCTGCCCGATCCCGACAGGCCGTACATCGGCTTCATGGTGGTGGAGCGGCTGAACATCGCCGCCATCGCGGGTCTGCCGCTGGCGATGAGCGGCATGCTGTGGGCCAACCGGCTGCTGCCGCTGGGCCTGGACAAGCGCGCGGAGTGGGAAGTCCACGTGATGTTCATCGTCTGGGCGGTGACCTTGCTGCATGCGCTGGTCCGGCCGCCGAAGCGGGCCTGGATCGAGCTGTTCTGGCTGGGCGCCGCGTCGCTGGCGCTGCTGCCGGTGGGCAACGCGCTGACGACGGACCGACCGCTGTGGCACAGCATCGCCCAGGGCGACTGGACCTTCGCGGCGGTCGAGCTGATGTTCTGGGCCTTCGCGGCGCTGCTGGCCTATCTGGCGATCCGGACGGCGCGCCATGTGCCCAAGGGCAGGCCGGTGCCGAAGGCGAAACGCTCCGAACCGTCCTCGCAGGGCGGGATGCCAGCCAACGCAGCGGTCAGGGCGCCCGTCAAGGCGTCCAGGATGCCCCCGCCGCCGCCTTCCGGCGAGGCCGGCATGGCGCTGCGGTCGGGCGGGGAGGGCGCGCGATGATGCACGTCCTCAGCCTGCTCCTCTGCGTGGCCGCCTTCGCGGCACTGGCGATGGCGACGGACCGCGCGCAGTCGGACGCGCTCGGTCGCGAGCTGCCTGCGTCCCAGTCGAAGGCGCTGCGCGGTGCCGGCTGGGGGCTGCTGCTGGCGAGCCTGGCGCTGGTCGTCTCCGTGCAGGGCTGGGGCTTGGGCCTCGTCAGCTACAGCGGCCACACCAGCCTCGCCGCGGGCGTCGTGTTCGTCGCCCTGATCGTGCATCAGCGGCGCAAGGTCTCGCAGCGCCGGGGCTGAGTCCTCCCTGGAGAGCGATGGCGCACGGGCGCCATGGCTCTTCCGGGGTGTGCGGGAATCCCATCCCTCTGTAGTCCTTCGCCTGACCCGTTGTCGGCCAGCGTCCCCACCCCGGCTGGGGGCCGGCCAGCCTCGAAAAGCTGTCACCCGTGACTCATCATTGAGTCATTCCAGGGAGACAAAAAATGAAGGTTGCACTGATCGAGGACAACGCGCTGCTGCGCCGACTGATGGTGTCGCGCCTGCAGTCCGAAGCGTCCATCACCGTGGTGGGCCAGGCCTCCAGCGAGAACGCCGCGATCAGCACGATCGCGCTGAGCGCGCCGGACGTGGTGCTGGTCGACCTGAGCATCGACGGCGGCTCCGGCCTGGGCGTGATCGAGCGCCTGCGCGCGGCGCGCTTCCGCGGCCGCATCCTGGTGCTGAGCTCGGAAGACCGCGCGGCCTACGAGGCCCGCGTGCTGTCCTGCGGCGCCGACGGCTTCTACGACAAGGCCTGCGACTTCGAACGCTTGGTCGGCGAGCTCTGCACGCTGTCCAACAGCGCGTGGATGGCGGATTGATTCCTGAGGGCGCCGCCTTGGCGCCTGCAACGCTGGGACAGTAGAGTGCGTGGTGCCTCGTCAGGACCCCGCACATGCCTGAAACCTCCCGCGACATCGACTTCAGCGGCACCGGCCCCGGTGCGCAGACCCAGGACGGTTGCTCCGTCGAGCTCTACCGCCGCGCACGCTACGCCGGCGAGATCGAACACCTGCGGCCACGACTGCCGCCGGGCACCTCGGTGCTGGAGTTGGGCTGCGGCACGGGATTGCTGACGCATCGACTGCTCGAATTCGGATGCGAGGTCACCGGCGTCGACAACTCCACCGACATGCTCGCGCACGTCTCCGAGCGGATCCGCAAGGTCCACGCCGATATCGAGCAGCTTGCGCTCGCGGAGCGCTTCGACGTGGTCCTGTTGCCGAGCGGCCTCATCAATCATGCGGATGCTGCGGTGCGGCGCGCCTTCGTCGCCGCGGCGGCCCGTCATGTCGCGCCGGAAGGCGTGCTCATCCTCAAGTGCCAGGACGCGCAGTGGCTGCGCAGCGCAGCAATCGGCCACCTGGGCAGGAGCGACGGGACGTCGATCGACCTGGTCCAGGTCGACCGGACGCCTGATGCGCAGGAGTCGCTCGTGCGGATGACGCTGCAGTACACGATGGGCGACGATGTCTGGACGCATTCATTCGTCGTCGTGCCCATGGACGAGCCAGCCATCGTGCAACTGCTGGACGAGGCCGGCTTCGCCGCGCCGCAAGCGCTTGACGCGAAGCGCGAGTGGTTCCTGGCCGGTCTCAGTGCGCGTGGTCGCCGTGACCACCGCCCTGAGTGCCCTTATCGTCCTTCGCCGGCATCGCCGCATTGAGCGCGCGCACCGGCGCCTTCACCTCGACGGTCTGGCGGGCGCCGTTGCGGTCCTCGAAGGTCAGCTTCAGCGGCACCTGATCGCCCGCCTTCACCTGGGCGGGCAGGTCCAGGAACATCAGGTGATAGCCGCCGGGCTTGAGTTCCACCGTCTTGCCCGCGGGCAACTCGATCGCCGGAATCTGGCGCATCCGCATCACGTTGTCCTGCATCGCCATCTCATGGACCTCGGCCTTGGGCGTCAGCGGCGTGGTCACGGCCACGAGCCGGGTGTCCTTGGCGGCGGTCAGCTTCATGAACGCGCCGGTGGCCTTCTGCTGCGGCACCGTGGCGCGTACCCAGGCATCTTCGATCTTCACCTGGGCGTTGGCGATGGAAGCGGACAACGCGCCTGCGACGAGCAGCAGCGTGTGGATCTTGAAAGTCATGTGGGTTCTCCTGAAAGTGTTGTGGGGCGTCGAGCCATGAGTCTTGAGCATCAAGCCTTGAGCAGCTGTCGCACGTCCTCGGCGAGGTCGGCGGCGCTCATCTCGTGCTTGATGGCCAGGCGCACCTTGCCGTTGCGGTCGAAGACGGTGCTCAAGGTCGAGTGGTCCATCGTGTAGCTGCTGCCCGTGGGCACCTTGCCGTAATAGACCTTGAACTCCTTGGCGACGGCGGCAGTGCCCGCGAGGTCGCTGTAGAGCCCGAGGAAGCTCGGGTTGAACGCGGCGGTGTAGGCCGCGAGCACCGGCGCGGTGTCGCGCTCGGGGTCGATGGTCACGAAGAGGACCTGGAAGTCCTTGGCGTCCTCACCCAGCATCTGATGCACGGCCGCGGCGCGCGTGAGCGCGGTCGGGCAGACATCGGGACACTGCGTGAAGCCGAAGAAGATCATCACGACCTTGCCGCGGAAGTCGGCCAGGCGGTGCGGTCGGCCGTCCGCGCCTTGGAGCGCGAAGTCGCTCGCGTAGCTCACGAGAGAGAGATCGATGCCGTGGAAAGTCGGGGAGGGCTTGCAGGCCGTCAACGGCAGCAGGCAGGTGGCGATGGTCAGGGCACGGCGGCGCGCGTCGGGCGCGCGTGGTGCGAGGGAAGGGTGTCGCATGATCGAGAAGGCGTGGACCGACCGTGGCGCGCCCGGGCGCACGCGCGCATGAGTGCGAGCGCGCGCGAGGGCGAACAGGTCAGTCGGAAAGTGCTTCGCGTCCGGAGCGGAGCGAAGTGCGCATCAGCCGCGAGGCGGCGATCAGGCGACGGCGGGAGGTCCGCGAGCGAGCGCAGGCGCCCAGGCGAAGAGCGGGCGCGGCGCGGTGAAGAACAGCTGCGGATGCTCGAACTTCAATGCATCGGGCGGCGTCCACTGCACGGTGGCGGGCGGCAAGTCCGGCGCGCCATGGTGGATGGCGCAGTACGGGCAGTTCATCGACGAGTTCATCAGCGATGAGCCCTCGCGGCTCGTGTCGGCGTTGCCGGCGGCGTCGATCACCACGAGCTTGGCGCCGGTCGCGGAACAGATCTCCGCGAAGGTGGCGCCCTGATGGACCAGCATGGCATGCGACAGCGACGGCAGCATCGCCGCGAGCAGGATCGTGAAGCTCACGAGCCATGCCCAGCGCCTGGTCGATGTCCGCGTCGCATGCATGCGAGGATTCTATGCGTCCGATTCTCCAGAGGCGCGCCTGGGGTCGGCGACGTGATCGGCAATCCGCGCGGTGGTGTCGATCCGGGGACGGCTCGATCGTCGTGACGAAGAAGGTGTCCTGCGCGGCGGGACCCGACTCAACCTGTCAACGGAGTGAACCATGCCCAAGAGCCTCTTCATCAGCCTTCCGGTCAGCGACCTCGGCGCCTCGATCGCCTTCTACAAGGCCTTGGGCTTCGGCCAGAACCCGCAGCTCAGCGGTGAAGACGGTGCCGCCATGGTCTGGAGCGACGCGATCCAGGTCATGCTGGTCACGCACGCGAAGTGGCGGACCTTCACCCAGCGGCCGTTCCCGCCAGCCGGTTCGTGCGCGCTGATGCTGTCGCTGTCGCTGGAGAGCCGCGCCGCCGTCGACGCGATGAACGAGGCCGCCGCCGCCCACGGCGGGCAGGCCGATGTGAATCCGATGGAAGACCACGGCTTCATGTACACCCGCGACCTCGCCGATCCCGACGGTCACCTGTGGGCTGCGCTCTGGATGGACCCGACGGCGATGCCGGCGGGCTGAATGAGGTCGTGCCGTACCTCGCAAGCCCCCAAGACGTCTGTTACGGCAGCACAACGCCCCATCGGCCTCGCCTGCGTTTCATCCCGCCGGGAAGGCGGACCATCGGTTCCGGCTCGCCGGAAGGTGCCCGGCGTGGAACATCGGCTCCGCGTCGATTGCGGTTCCGGATCGGCCTGAAGAAAAGCAATCACGCCACGAGGACCGCCCCCATGACTCTCAAGACCTTCTTCACCAGCGACCCCGCGCGCCACGACGGCGTGCGCCCGGTCCAGATCGCCTGCCTGCGCGTGATCTACCTGCTGATGTGCAGCCTGATGGCGTTCACGGCCTGGAGCTCGATCCTCCAGCATCAGGGCGACTGGGAACCGTACCGCGCGATGGCCGTCTGCGTGTGGGCCGCCTATGGCACGCTGTCGCTGCTCGGGCTGCTGCATCCGCTGCGGATGCTGCCGGTGGTGCTGTTCATGATCTTCTACAAGACGCTGTGGCTGGCCGTGGTCGCCTACCCGCTGTGGCAGGCCGGCAGGCTGGCCGGCTCCTCCGCGGAGGAGCTGACCTACATCTTCCTGGCGGCGCCCGCGTTTGCCCTGGTCGTTCCCTGGGGCTACGTGCTGCGCCGTTTTGTCCTGGTGTCATGGCGCAGGACGGCGGCGTCGGCCGCCCGCAGGACCATGACAGCCCTGCACGCCGACTGACGCCTCAATACGTCTTGTACGGCAGGAACTTCCCGCTCATCACGATGCTGACGCGGTCGCCCTTCGGGTCAGGTTCGCGCTGCAGATCCATGCGGAAGTCGATCGCGCTCATGATGCCGTCGCCGAATTCCTCGTGGATCAGTTCCTTGAAGGTCGTGCCGTAGACGCTGATCAGTTCGTAGAAGCGGTAGATCAGCGGATCGGTCGGCACCGAGGTCGGCAGGCTGCCCTTGTACGGGACGACCTTGAGCCACTGCGTCTCCGCCTCGGTGAGGTCGAAGATCCCCGCCAGCGTCGCGGCCTGCGCGTCGTCGAAGGTCATCTGGCCCAGGCACCCCGCCGTGACCCACTCCTTGCTCAGGCCGACCGCCTCGGCCACGTCGGACCACTTCAGGCCCTTGGCCACCTTGGTGGCGATGATCTTTTCGGTGACGTCGAGTCGGCTCATGGGTTGCTCCTTGCAGGGGTGACGGGATGGCTGCGCTCCACCAGGAAGTCCATGAGGTGGTTGCGCATCGGGTAGTACTGGGGATCGTGGTGCAGCGTGGCGCGCTGGCGTGAGCGGGGCATCGTGTTGACGACGATCTCGGCGACCCGCGCATTCGGTCCGTTCGACATCAGCATCACGCGGTCGGCGAGCAGGATGGCTTCGTCGACGTCGTGCGTGATCATGAAGACCGTCTGCCGTGTCGCGGCGCAGATCTTCAGCAGCTCGTCCTGGATGGTGCCGCGCGTGAGCGCGTCCAGCGCGCCGAAGGGCTCGTCGAGCAGCAACATCCGCGGCTCGATCGCGAAGGCGCGGGCGATGCCGACGCGCTGCTTCATGCCGCCGGAGAGCTGGCTCGGCTTCTTGTCGAGCGCCGACGTCAGACTCACCAGGGCGACGTACTTGCGGACCTGCTCGTCGACCTTCGCCTTCGACCAGTCCGGCCACTTGCTGCGCACGGCGAAGGCGATGTTCTGCCGCACCGTGAGCCACGGCATCAGTGCGTGGCCCTGGAAGACGACGCCTCGGTCAAGACCCGGCCCCACGACCTCACGACCGTCGACGATCACGTGACCGCCGCTCGCCCGCTCCAGGCCGGCGAGGGTGTTGAGGATCGTCGTCTTGCCGCAGCCGCTGTGGCCGACGATGCAGACGAACTCGCCCTGACGCAGCGTGAAGTTCACGTCCTCGAAGATGGTCGTGTCGCCGTAGCGCTTGGCGAGCCCTTCGACGCGGACCAGCACGGGCGCGGCATCGACCGCCGCCGCGGCGCCGTGTTCCATCGGATCAATCCGCATAGGTCACCGCCTTCTGCGCGCGGGCGAAGACCCCGTCCAGCGCCATGCCCACGAGCCCGATCACCAGGATCGCGAAGACCACGTTGGGCAGGCTGAGGTTGTTCCACTCGTTCCAGACGAAGTAGCCGATGCCGGTGCCGCCGACCAGCATCTCCGCCGCGACGATCACCAGCCAGGCGATGCCCATGCTGATGCGCATGCCGGTGAGGATGGTGGGCGCGGCGGCGGGCAGGATGACTTCGATAGCACGACGCAACGGGCGGACCTCCAGCGTGCGGGCGACGTTGAGCCACTCCTTGCGCACGCCGGCGACGCCGAAGGCCGTGTTGATCAGCATCGGCCAGACGCTGCAGATGAAGATCACGAAGATGCCGCTCGCGGCCGAATCCTTGATCGTGTAGAGCGCCAGCGGCATCCACGCCAGCGGCGAGATCGGCTTGAGGACCTGGATGAAAGGGTCGAGCGCGCGGTGGATGAGTGGACTCATCCCGATCGCGAAGCCCAACGGGATGGCGACCAGCGCGGCGAGCAGGTAGCCCAGCGCGACGTGCCCCAGCGAGTACGCCAACTGCAGGCCGATGCCCTTGTCGTTGGGGCCCTTGTCGTAGAACGGGTCGGCGAGGTGATGGACGACGGTCGCGCCCATCTGCGCGAGGGTCGGGAAGCCGCTCTTGGTCGCCACGGGCGAGGCGCCGTTCCCTCCACTGCTTCCACTGGCGTCGGCGGGCACCGGCTTGCCCATGAGCTTCGCGTATTCGATCTGCTCGGGCGTCATCGCCGGTGCCGCGGCGGATGTGGCGGACGAGGAGGATCCGGCGCTCATCGTCGCCAGATGCCAGATGCCCAGCAGCAGTCCGAAGATCAGCAGCGAGAGCAGGGCGGCGCGCGCGTTCAGCGAAGTCATCGTCGATCTCCGCTCACGCGCGCTTGATCGCGAAGCCGGCCACGTAGGCATCGGGCTGCGCGGGATCGAAGGTCTTGCCCATGACGTTGAACTTCGGATACGCGCCGTCCGGCACGGCCTGGTCGAGCGCCTTCATCTGCTTCTTCGCGTCGGTGAGCAGGAAGACCTTCTCCGCGATCTGCTTGTAGTTCACATCGCCCTTGAGGTAGCCCCAGCGCTTCATCTGCGTGAGCATCCACACGGCCATGCTCTGCCAGGGGATGGGGTCGAAGTCGGCGCGGTCCGGCACGACTTTCACGTTGCCCAGGCCGTCGGCGAACTTGCCGGTGAGCACCTGCGCGATCACCGTCTCCGGCTGGTTCAGATAGGCCTGCGGCGCGATGACCTTGGCGATCAGTTCGCGGTTGCGGGCCTCGCGAGCCATCGCGGCGGAGGTCAGCACCGCGCGGTACAGCGCGGCGAAGGTGTTGGGATTCTTCTGGATGAACTCGGTGCTGGTGCCGAAGGCGCAGCAGGGATGGCCGTTCCACAGCTCCTTCGACAGGATGTGGATGAAGCCGACCTCCTCGAACACGGCGCGCTGGTTGAACGGGTCCGGGCCGAGGAAACCATCGATGTTGCCGGCGCGCAGGTTGGCCACCATCTCAGGCGGCGGCACGACGCGGATCTGGATGTCGCGGTCGGGATCGAGACCCGCTTCCGCCACGTAGTAGCGCAGCAGGAAGTTGTGCATCGAGTACTCGAAGGGCACGGCGAACTTGAAGCCCTTCCATGACTTCGGATCGCGCTTGTCCTTGTGCTTCATGGCCAGCGTGATCGCCTGGCCGTTGGTGTTCTGGATCGTGGCCACGTTCATCGGCGTGGCCGTCGCGCCCAGGCCGAGGCTGATCGCCAGCGGCATCGGACTGAGGAAGTGCGTGGCGTCGTACTCCCTGTTGATCATCTTGTCGCGGATCAGCGCCCAGCCGGCGGTCTTCACGACTTCGACGTTCAGTCCCTGCTTGGCGTAGAAGCCCAGCGGGTGCGCCATGATCAGCGGCGTCGCGCAGGTGATGGGGATGAAGCCGATCTTGAGATCCTTCTTCTCCAGCGCACCGCGCTCCTGCGCCATCGCCTGCAGCGGCGCGATCGGGAGCACGCTGCTGATGGCGGCCATCGCACTGCCGCGACCCACCGCGCGCAAGAAACGACGCCGCAGCGCGTCCTGCGGGAACAGCGCCTTCACCAGCGCGGCTTCGACGAACTGGTTGGACTCGGCCTCGATGTCCGCCGTGTCCATCACATCGGCACGCTGGCGCAACGTCGCCGAGGCGCGGTCACGGTCCAGCTCGCGGGCATGCTCGGCCTCGCTGCCGTGGCGTCCGCACGCGCAGCGCATCAGCAACGGACGATCGGCGTCGTAAGGGTCGTGGCGGAGGTCGCTCATCGCTGCTTTCCAGGTCGGTGGACGGAGGACTCCACTCTAGGAAAGCGCGACGGATCGCGGCATCGTGCTGGGTGTGGTTCTCGTGTAGGGCTGGCACTACAGGAGCCCGCTCGCCACACTGTGTTCCGCAGCGCCATCGTTTCACCGCTCCCGCGTGAGACATGAATCGGGCAGGGCCGCTACACTCCGCCCACTCATGCTTCGCCGCCTTGCCCACCGCCTCACCGTCACGTGCTACGTGGCGCTGTCGCTGCTGTTCTCGCAGCTGGCGTTGGTCAACTATGTCTGCCCGCAAGAGCGGGACATGGCGGCGATGGCCGAGATGGTGGCGTCCGGATCGCCCTGCGAAGGCATGGACATGGATCAGCCCGCGCTGTGCGCGGAACACTCGTCCAACACGCCCCAGTCGTTCGAGCCCATCAAGCTGCCGACCCTCGCGCCGGCCCTGGTGGTGTCGATCCTGGAGCTGACCTTCGACGTCGGCGACGACGGCCGACTGACGGCTTCGGTGACGACGCCGGCCGAGGATCGACCTCCGCCCGATCCCCTCTTCCTTTCCACGCTCAGACTGCGAGTCTGATCAGCTCCGTCGATTGACTGGCGCCGGTGCGGCATGTCCGCCATCCGGCTTCGTTGTCGTTCGTCTTCGGAGCGCTCGTGAACCCAAGAACCACCCTGCGCGCAGCCGCCTTGGCTGCCGCATTCCTGCCCCTGCTCTGTCAGGGCACCTCTCTCTCGCTCGACCAGGCCATGCGCCTGGCGGTCCAGCGATCGGAAGCCACCCGGTCCGCCCGGGCCGGCGTCGCAAGCGCAGTCGAATCCGCGCGCGTCGCCGCCCAACTGCCGGATCCCGTGCTGCGCGCCGGCATCGACAACCTGCCCCTATCAGGCAGCGACCGCTTCAGCGGCCGGGATGCCATGACCATGAAGCGCGTCGGGATCTCCCAGGAATGGCTGTCCGCTGGCAAACGCGCAGCGCGACAAGCCGTCGCGGATGCCGCAGTACAACGCGAGGCCGCAGTCGCGCAGGCCTCGCAGGCCGACGTACGCCTGCAGACCGGTCTGGCGTACCTGGACGTCTACTTCGCGCGCTCTGCGTTGGAGCTGGTGACGGAGGCGGAACATCATGCCCATGACGAGCTGGAGGCAGCCCGCGCGCGGCTCGCTTCGGCCATGGCAACCAGCCAGGAGGTGCTCGGACTGTCCGGTGCGCGCGGCATGGCGGAGGACGAGACCGCAGAGGCGCGTCAGCAGCTGGAGATCGCACGCGTCGCGTTGGAACGCTGGATCGGCGTGCCCATCGATGACCTGGCCACGCCAGGAGCGCTGCAGGAGCCCACCGAGTCCGCGTACGTGGCGAATCATCCTGCCGTCGTCGCCGCGGAGCGGGACGTCGACCTGGCTCGCGCGGACGCCGAGTCGGCGAGAACCAATCGCCATCCGGACTGGTCCTGGGAGGTCAGCTACGGGCAGCGATCGCGCTATCCGGACATGGTGTCGGTGGGCGTCAGCATCCCGCTCGCGATCGCGCCGGCACAACGCCAGGACCGCGAGTTCGCGGCCAGGCTCGCCCTCGCGGAGAAGGCCGAGGCACAGCTCGCGGAGACGACCCGCATGGCCGCTGGCGAGTACCGCGCACGCGCGACCGAAGCAGCGCGCCTGGCCGGACGCGTCGACCGCTATCGGGCCTCGGTCGTCCTGCCGGCGCAGCAGCGCACCGCCGTGGCGATGGCCGCCTATCGCTCGAACCAGGTGCCGCTGACCACGCTCTTCGAATCGCGCCACGCCGAACTGGAGGCGCGGCGCAAGCTCCTTGCGCTCCAGCGCGATCTGGCCAGGGCGCAAGCGTCGCTGGCGTTCAAGGCCAGCCTCGAAGGAGACCGTCCATGAAGCGCGCAGCAGTCGTAGTTTCGCTGGCGGCGATCGGCGCCGCGCTGGCGCTAGGTGGCTTCTATCTTGGACGAGCGGTCGACGGCTCCGTCCCCATGCACGATGGTCGACCCGCAGCGGCCTCCGCCGCCGAGAGCGTGCGCAAGGTGCTGTACTGGCACGACCCCATGGTGCCGGGGCGCCGATTCGACAAGCCTGGCAAGTCCCCGTTCATGGACATGCAGCTGGTGCCGGTGTACGCCGACGAAGCCGCGGACGTCGGCGTCAGGATCGGCGCCACGGTGCAGCAGAACCTGGGCGTACGCACAGTCGTCGCGAAGATGGCCGACGTGTCGTCGTCGTTCGACGCGGTCGGCGCGGTGCAGTTCGACGATAGGCTCAACGTCGCCGTGCAGACGCGCGTCGCGGGCTACGTCGAACGCCTGCTTGTGCGGGCGCCCATGTCCACGGTGCAGAAGGGGCAGCCGCTCGCCACGATCTTCGCGCCGGATTGGCTGGGACCCGTGAACGAACTGCTCGCGCTGAAGCGCGCTGGCGCCGCGCCGGAACTGATCGCGGCTGCAAGGGATCGCCTGAAGGCGATGTCCATTCCTGAGACCTTGGTCCGGCACAGCGAGGAGGCAGGGACAGCCCAGGCACGCTTCACCCTCGATGCGCCTGCAAGCGGCGTGGTGGCGGAACTGGGCGTTCGCGAAGGTGTAGCGGTGGCGTCAGGAACCACGCTCTTCCGCATTGCCGGGCTGGAACGGGTGTGGGCTGTGGTCGAGGTGCCGGAGGTCCAGGCTGCCCACCTGGCTCGCGGCCAGAAGGTCAGCGCGACGCTGCAGTCCGACGCCGCACAGGTGTTCAACGGCGAACTGAAAGAGATCCTTCCGCAGGTCAGCGCCGACACGCGCACGCTGCAGGCGCGCTTCGAGGTCGACAACCGGAGCGGGAAGCTGGTGCCCGGCATGCTGCTGCGCCTGCGGATCGCGGGCGCGAGCGCATCCCGGCTGGTTGTGCCCGTCGAGGCCGTGATCCGCACCGGCGCACGCGCCGTCGTCATCGTCCGCCGACAGGGTGGCGCCTTCGAGCCGCGCGAGGTCAAGCTGGGGGTGGATCTGGGCAACGAGGTCGAGGTTCTCGACGGCGTGCGTCCCGGTGAGGAGGTGGTGGCGAGTGGTCAGTTCCTCATTGATTCCGAGGCAAACCTAAAGTCCTCGTTGGGGACGATGAACGCGGCGCCTGGCGTGTCAGCCGAGTCTGCGGCGTCGATGGCTTCCGCCCCTGTCGCCGCGCCGAAATCCGCTGTCGCCGCGACCACGTATCGCGCAGAGGGCACGATCGAGAGCATCGACGCCGACAGCATCACCCTGTCGCACGGCCCCGTACCGGCCCTGAAGTGGCCTGGCATGACCATGGGCTTCAGTAAGCCTGATCCCCATGCCTTCGCCGACGTGAAGCCCGGCGACAAGGTTCGTATCGAGTTCAGGCAAGGCGGCCCCATGGAGTGGGAACTCGTGTCGGTGCGCAGCATCGGAGGTGCGCCATGATCGCCGCGCTCATCCGCTGGTCCATCAGCAACCGCTTCCTGGTGCTGATCGCCACCGCGATGCTGGTCGTCGCGGGCCTGTGGTCCGTCGCACGCACGCCGGTGGACGCCTTGCCCGATCTGTCGGACACGCAGGTCATCGTGCGCACCAGCTATCCGGGCAAACCGCCACAGGTGGTCGAGGACCTGGTCACCTACCCGCTGACCACGACGATGCTCAGCGTCCCGGGCGCGAAGACCGTCCGCGGCTACAGCTTCTTCGGCGACTCCTTCGTCTATGTGCTCTTCGACGATCGGACCGACCCGTACTGGGCCCGGTCCCGGGTGAGCGAGGCGTTGGGCCAGGTCCAAGGTCGGCTGCCGACGGGGGCCACCGCGGTGCTGGGTCCGGATGCGACCGGCGTGGGCTGGATCTACGAATACGCCCTGGTCGATCGCACGGGCGCGCACGACCTCGGGCAACTGCGCGCGCTCAACGACTGGTTCCTGAAGTTCGAGCTCAAGACGGTGCCGGACGTGGCCGAGGTGGCCAGTCTCGGCGGCATGGTCCGGCAGTACCAGGTCGTCCTCGATCCGGACCGCATGCGCGCGCTCGGCGTGACGCAGGAGGCCGTCCTGGCCGCGCTGCGCAACGCCAATCAGGCGTCGGGCGGCTCCGTCGTGGAGATGGCGGAGAGCGAGTACATGGTGCGATCGCGCGGCTTCCTGAAGTCGCTGGACGACTTTCGCGACATCCCGATCCGCGTCGCGCGGGCCACGCCGGTGATGCTGCGGGAGGTCGCCTTCGTGCAGGTCGGGCCCGAGATGCGCCGCGGCATCGCGGAGCTGGACGGCGAGGGCGAAGTCGCCGGCGGCGTGATCGTCATGCGTTCCGGGAAGAACGCGCGGACGACGATCGAGGCGGTCAAGGCCAGGATCGCCGCGCTCAAGCCGGGTCTGCCGCCGGGCGTGGAGATCGTGGAGACCTACGACCGGTCGACGCTCATCGATCGCGCGGTCGACCATCTGCGCGACAAGCTCATCGAGGAGTTCATCGTCGTCGCGGTGGTTTGCGCGGTGTTCCTGTTCCACCTGCGCTCCGCGCTGGTCGCGGTCGTGGCCTTGCCAGTGGGGGTGCTGACGGCCTTCATCGTGATGCATTGGCAGGGCCTGAGCGCGAACATCCTGAGCCTGGGGGGCGTCGCGATCGCGCTGGGCGCCATGGTCGACGCGAGCGTGGTGCTGGTCGAAGCCGCGCACAAGCACCTGGAGCACTTCGAAGCACGGCACGGCCGGCCGGCCGGAGTCGCCGAGCGTTGGACGCTCATCACCGAGGCGGCCGTCGAGGTCGGGCCGGCGCTGTTCTTCTCGCTGCTGGTGATCACGCTGTCCTTCCTGCCGGTGTTCACGCTGGAGGCGCAGGAGGGGCGGCTGTTCTCGCCGCTGGCGCTGACCAAGACCTATGCGATGGCTGCGGCCGCCGGCCTGTCCGTGACACTGGTACCCGTGCTGATGGGGTATCTGATCCGGGGCCGCATCCCGAGGGAAACCGCCAATCCGATCAACCGCCTGCTCATCGCGATCTACCGGCCGGCGCTGGAGGCCGTGCTGCGATTTCCCAAGGCGACGTTGGTGGCGTCGGCGCTGGCGCTGGCGATGACGGCGGTGCCACTGATGCGACTCGGCGGAGAGTTCATGCCGCCGCTGGATGAGGGCGATCTGCTGTACATGCCGTCCGCGTTGCCCGGGCTGTCCGCGTCCAAGGCGGCGGAGCTGTTGCAGCAGACCGACCGGCTCATCAAGACGGTGCCCGAGGTGGAGAGTGTCTTCGGCAAGGCCGGGCGCGCGGACAGCGCGACGGATCCGGCGCCGTTGGAGATGTTCGAGACGACGATCCGTTTCAGGCCCCGCGCGCATTGGCGCGCCGGCATGACGCCGGAGAAGCTCGTCGAGGAACTGGACCGTGTCGTCAAGGTCCCCGGGCTGTCCAACGTCTGGGTGCCGCCCATCCGCAACCGCATCGACATGCTGGCGACCGGCATCAAGAGCCCGGTCGGCATCAAGGTGTCCGGTCCTGACCTGGCCACGCTGGACCGGCTGACGACGCAGATCGAATCGGTCGTCAAACCGGTGCCCGGCGTGTCGTCGGCGCTGGCGGAGCGGCTGACCGGCGGTCGCTATATCGATGTCGACGTGGATCGCACGGCCGCGGCGCGGTACGGGCTGTCCGTGGCCGCGGTGCAGGCCATCGTCTCGACGGCGATCGGAGGCGAGAACGTCGGCGAGGTGATCGCCGGGCGGGAGCGTCATCCCATCAACGTCCGATACCCGCGAGAGATCCGGGATTCGCTGGAGCGGCTGCGCCAGCTGCCGTTCGTCACAGACCAGGGGGCGACCGTGCTGCTGCGGGATGTCGCGCGCGTGTCCGTCGAGGAAGGGCCGCCGATGCTGCGCAGCGAGAACGCGCGGCTGTCCGGCTGGGTGTACGTCGATGTCAGAGGGCGGGACCTGCGCTCGGTCGTCCACGACATGCAGGCCGCGGTGGCCGGTCAGGTGGCCATGCCGGCGGGATACGCGTTGTCGTGGTCCGGCCAGTTCGAGTATCTGGAGCGCGCGACCGAGCGGCTGAAGGTGGTGGTGCCGGCGACCTTGGTCGTGATCTTCGTGCTGCTCTACCTGCTGTTCCGCGGCGTGGGCGACGCGCTGCTCGTCATGGCCGTCGTGCCGTTGTCGCTGGTCGGCGGCTTCTGGCTGGTGTGGGCGCTCGGCCATGCGGTGTCCGTAGCCACCGCCGTGGGCTTCATCGCCTTGGCCGGCCTGGCGGCGGAGTTCGGCGTGGTCATGCTGGTCTACCTCAAGAACGCGCATGCGCAGCGCCTGGCGGCCGGCGAGCCGGACGACGAGGCGACGCTGCTCGCAGCGATCCGCGAGGGTGCCGTCCTGCGCGTGCGTCCCAAGGCCATGACCGTCGCCGTGGTGATGGCGGGGCTGCTGCCAATCCTGCTCGGCGGCGGGACGGGATCCGAGGTCATGGCGCGGATCGCCGCGCCGATGGTGGGCGGCATGGTGACCGCACCGCTGCTCAGCATGCTCGTCGTTCCGGCCGCCTGGTACCTGCTGCGGCGTCGTCGCAACGCGGCGACGCCGGTCTCCGGCCCGTCTTCCGATTCTTCGTCTTCCCAACCCGCTCGACCCTGAAGGAGTTTCATCGATGAGAACCATCAACACGCTTGCCGCCGCGCTGCTCGCCCTTGCCGGGTCGCAGGCCCATGCCCAGGGCACCCCAGGCGCGACGGCCATGCCGATGCCGGGCAAAGCGGCTGCTTCCGCCGCCATGCCGCTGGTGCAAGGTGAGATACGCAAGGTCGACCCCGTCAAAGGCCTGCTCGTCCTGCGGCATGGCGATATCCCCAACCTCGCCATGCCGGGGATGACGATGGGATTCGACGTCGCGGACAAGAAGCTGCTCGACGGACTCAAGGTCGGCGACCAGGTCGAGTTCCAGGCAGAGATGATCAAGGGCAAGGCGACGGTGACCGAGCTCAAGCGGCGCTAATCCCGGGCCGCTAGGGTGCGAGCAACTCCCGCCTCACGGCAAAGAGCGTCAGCTCCACGTCGTTGCGCACCCCGGTCTTCTCAAGGATGCGGGCACGGTAGGTCGACACGGTGTTGGAGGACAGCACCAGCTGTTCCGCGATCTCTCCGACGCTGCGTCCGGCGACGAGCATCTGGAAGACCTGGTGCTCGCGATGCGACAGCACCTCATGCAGCGGCACGGTGTCGTCCGCGGCGAAGCCGTCGCCGATGGCGGCGGCCAGATGCTCGGCCACGCTGGGCGTGATGAATCGGCGTCCTTTGGCGACCGTGCGCACGGCATCGATCATCTGCTCGCTGTCGGCGCTCTTGTTGAGGTACCCGGCCGCGCCCAGCTTGAGACTGCGCACCGCGTATTGCCGGTCCGGATAAGTGGAGAGCATCAGCACCGGCAGCTTGGGGAACTCACTCCGTAGCGCCTTGAGGATGTCGAGCCCGTCGCGCTGCGGCATCGCGATGTCCAGCAGCACGACGTCCGGCCCGGCGCCGGCCGCCGCACCGACGCGCACCTGCTGGATGGCCTCGGGCCCGTTGGCGGCTTCGCCCATCACGCGCAGGTCGCTGGCCTCGGCGAGGATCTGCTTGATGCCCTCGCGCACGATGCGATGGTCGTCGCAGATGAGCACGCGGATCGTCATGGCGATGTCCCTTGCGGTGCCGCGCCTTCGAGCGGCATGACCAGTCGCACCGTCGTGCCGCGCCCCGGCGCGCTGGCGATACCCAGCCTCCCGCCGAACTGCGCCGCGCGCTCGCGCATGCCGAGCACGCCGTAGCTGCGGGCGTCGTTGAGCGCCTCGTCGCGCGCGCCGATGCCGTCGTCGCTGACCTGCAGGTAGAGCACCGGCTGCGGCGGTGCGTCGACGTCGATGCGGATGTCCACGTGCGAGGCCCTCGCGTGGCGCGCGACGTTCGAGAGCACTTCCTGGAAGATCCGGAACACCGCGATCGCGAGCCCGCCTTCGGGCGGCACGACGTCGGCGGCGACGAAGATGCGGAAGCGCACCTCGCGCTCGTCGTTGCCGGCGAGCTGGAACTCCTGCGCCTGCCACTCCAGCGCGGCCCACAGGCCCTGGTGGTCGAGGATGCTCGGGCGCAGGTCGGTGATGATGCGGCCGACCGCGTCCACGGCGGTGTCGACGAGTCCGCCCATGCGATGGCACTTCGCGACCATCGTGTCGCGCTGCGCGATGTCGCCGACGCGGCGTTCCAGCCAGTTGACGTCCATCTTCAGCGCGACCAGCAGCGAGCCCAGTTCATCGTGGATCTCGCGGGCGATGCGCTTGCGCTCGGTCTCGCGCACGGCCTCGAGGTGATGCGCGAGCTCGCGCAGCTGCGAGGTCCGCTCCGCGACGCGGCGTTCGAGCTGGTCGTGGCTGGCGCGCAGCTGCTCCTCGGCGAGCTTGCGCTTGGAAATGTCGACGAAGGTGACCACGGCGCCCTGGACCTCGCCGTGCTCGAAGAGCGGGTAGCTGGAGTACTCGGCCGGGAAGGCGCTGCCGTCGGCGCGCCAGAGGACCTCGTCGTCGATGCGGCAGGGGTCGCCGCGGCGGAAGGCGTTGAAGATCGGGCAATCGCATTCCTGATAGCCGCTGCCGTCGCCATGCGAGTGGTGGATCAGCGCATGCATGTTGCGGCCGAGCACCTCGTCGGTGCGCCAGCCCAGCGTGTCGCAGGCGGCGCGATTCACGAAGGTGCATCGGCCATCCATGTCGATGCCGAAGATGCCCTCGCCGGTGCTTTCGAGCAGCAGCGCCAGACGGCGCGCGGCCTCGTCGGGCGAGGCCAGGTCGTCGACGGCGCTGGCGGTCGCGGCGGGAGCGGGCAGGGCGGTCGGCGGGAACATGCCCCGCTGGTGTGCAAGGGATGTGCCACGTCGACCGCCGACTGCGCTCAGACGTGCTCAGGCGCGACGCAGCTTGACCGACGGGAAGTCGACCGGCACGGCGAAGGCGACGTTCACGTAGTTGGTGAACAGGTTGAGCGCGACGTGCGCGAGGATTTCGACGATGGCGCCGTCGTCGAAGCCGACATCGCGCAGCGACTGCACGTCGGCGTCGTTGACCTGGGCGCGGTCGTTGACGACCTTTAGCGCGAAGCGCAGCGCGGCGGCGGTCTTGGGATCGGCGGACTCGCCCATCTGCGCGGCGGCCATCTCGTCGGACGAGGCGCCGGCCTTGCGACCCAGCGCGGTGTGCGCGGCCAGGCAGTACTCGCAGGCGTTGCGATCGGCGATGGCGACGGCGATCTGCTCGCCGAGCTTGGCGGGGATCACGCCGCCGCCCAGGGCGCCGAAGCTGCCCCACAGGCTCTTGATGGCGGCGGGTGAGTTGGCGACGGCGCGGAACATCGCCGGCGTGCCGCCGAAGGCGGCCTGGATCTGGTCGAGAGCGACCTTGGCGTCGCCTTGGGCTTGCTTGGGATCGACGAGGGCGACGCGGGAAGTGGTGGACATGAGGTTTCCTTTCAGGGTTGGTGCCGGTGGATGTCGGCGGGTGTCAATGACGTCGATGACGTCGTAGGAGACGTCAGGCAGTGGCGTGGTGTTCGTCTGCTGCTGGACGTCAGTGTGGTCCTCGAAGGAGTACCATTGGCCGCGTTTCATCCATAAAACGCATCCAAACGTCCATGGCTGCCGCCTCATCCCCATCGACTGCCTCGCTTCCACCGATCGACCGCCTGTCGTCGCTGCTGGAGCACTTCCGCGTCCGCGCGCGGCTGTTCCACGTCGGACCGCTGTGCGGGGTGAACCCTTTCGATCCGTTGCCGGGTCGGGGCTTCCTGCATGTGATGAAGCGCGGCGAGATGGAGCTGCGCCATCCGGCCAGCGCGGGTCTGCCGCGCAAGCTGCGCGTGGACGAGCCGTCGCTGCTCTTCTATCCGCGCCCGGTAGCGCACGAGTTCCGCAATCCGCCGCGCGAGGGGTCCGACTTCACCTGCGCGGAGCTGGAGTTCGACGGCGGTCCGCTCAACCCGCTGGTGCGCGCGCTGCCGCCGCTGGTGCTGCTCCCGCTGGCGCGCGTGGAGGGGCTGGAGATGTCGCTGCAGCTGCTGTTCTCGGAGACCGAGCGGCTGCGCTGCGGGCAACGCGTGCTGGCAGATCGCCTGTTCGAGGTCGTGCTGATCCAGCTGCTGCGCTGGCTCATCGACCATCCGGCGGAGGCGGGTGTGCAGCCGGGTCTGGTGACGGGCCTGTCGGACCCGCGCGTCGCGCTCGCGCTGGCGGCGGTCCACGAGGCGCCGGGCGAGGCGTGGTCGCTGGAGCGCATGGCC
>NZ_DASVNZ010000196.1:0-8732 GCF_036486225.1 Roseateles sp.
CCGGAGACGCTGGACCTGTCGTCGGCGATGCCGCGACTCCTGGAGCAGTTGCCGGTCAGCCTGTTGTTGCGCCTGCGAGGGCCCACGCACACCTTGGTGCTGGCACAGGACTGCCCCCCCAGCGTCGCGCTGCGGTTGATGCACGAGGTCGGCGCGCGTGATCTCGAGCCGAAGTCGCTGATGAAGGCGGTCGAGCAGGCCATGTCGCCGCGGCCCGTCGCGCAGTTGCTCAGGACGCGGCTGGAGACGTCGTCGATACCTGCCGCGCCGGATCGGACCAGCGCCGCTTCAACGAATGGCCACGTGCCGCCGCGCCGCGACGAATCGATCTACGACACACCGCCGAGCCGCCCTGAATCGATCTACGACGTGCCGCCTCGGCGCCAGGGTAAAGCGCGGGACGTCCCCCGCCACTCGACCGACGGGGGCTACGAGGCGCCCGGTCCGCTCCTTGTCGGCCCGCGTGACGCTGCGCATCGCGCCGGCGTTGCGTCTGGAAGGCCGGGAGAGACCGACAGCGACTATGTCATTGCAGACCGCGCATCCGCCGCCGATGTCGCGCCGGAGCCGATCTACGCCAACCAACCGGTGACCGGGCGGGCGGCCCTTCGCCAGCGCGAGCTGATCGAAGGATTGCCGATGCCCTCCCGTTTGCGCGTGGGTGCCGAGGACGTGGAAACGGCCCTGCGAGCGCTGCGCACGCTCAGCACCTGGGCCCGGACCCATGCCGGCAATGAAGGCCAGCACCCACGCTGTGCCATGTCCGCCGGGGACGCGGAGGCCCTCGCGAGAGCCCTGCGACAGGTCTCGGCGGCGGATCTGAAGGCCCACGAACGGAGCTCGTGGATGGTTGCCACGGCGGCGCTGGCCATGCGGCCACCGCGCGCGGGCTTGCACGTCACGCCGGAGACGGTCCGCCATCTGGAACGCGCACTGGATGCCGTGCGGATGCTGGTCGCCGAAACCAGCAGCGCCTCGCCGGCGCTGCCGCGCCGTTCGCGCGGCCATGGGGCCTGACCTCAGTCCTCGGTCCGCTGCAGCGCCTTGAGGCTGCGGCCCTTCCCGGGCAGCGCCTTCAGGTACTTGAAGGTCCCGGTGGCGTGGGCGCAGAGCTTGCCGTCCTCGCCGTAGACCGAGCCGTCGCAGAACGCCATCGTGGTCGAGCGGTGCAGCAGCCGGCCGACCGCGCGCAACGCGCCCTCGCCGGGGCGCATGAAGCTGGTCTTCATCTCCACCGTCACCACGCCGGGCCCGAAGCCCGGCTGGTCGCGGTGCACGCTGCGCGCCGCATGCGCCATCGCCACGTCCAGCAGCGTCATCAGCACGCCGCCATGCGCCACCTCCCACGAGTTCAGGTGCAGCTCACGGATGTCGACCCGCAGCTCGGCTTCGCCCTCGTCGATGCGGGTCAGCTCGAAGCCCAGTTGCTGGACGAAGGGGATGTGGACGGGGAACTTCAGCGGCTCGGACATGGGACGGGAAGGATTGCGGCGGGATCAGCTGCCGTGGACGGCGGACACGCCGCCGTCGACCGCGAGGATCTGCCCGGTGATGTGTTTCCCGGCGCGGCTCGCGAACAGCAGGGCGGCGCCCTTGAGGTCCTCATCATCGCCGATGCGCTTGAGCGGGGCGTGCTCGGCGAGCTTGTCCTCGCCGATCGCGGCCATCAGGCCCTTGGTCATCTTGCTGGGGAAGAAGCCCGGCGCCAGCGCGTTGACGGTGATGCCGTGGACGCCCCACTCGCCGGCCAGCGCGCGGGTGAAGTTCACCGCCGCACCCTTGCTGGTGTTGTAGGCGATGGTCTTCATCAAACCGCTGTTGCCGCCCAGGCCGGCGATCGAAGCGACGTTGATGATGCGGCCCGACTTGCGCGGGATCATGCTGCGCTTCGCGACCTCCTGGCTCATCACGAACAGGCTGCGGATGTTGAGGTCCATCACCTTGTCCCAGGCCTCGACCGGATGGTCCTCGGCGGGGGCGCCCCAGGTCGCGCCGGCGTTGTTGACCAGGATGTCGATCCTGCCCAGCTTCGCGAGCGTCTGCTCGACGATGCCGCGCGCCTGCGCCTCGTCGGACGCGTCGGCCGCCACGAACTGCGCCGCGATGCCGCGCGCCTTCAGATGCGCAACGGCCTCTTCCAGGTCGGCGGCCTTGCGCGAACTCAGCATCAGCGTCGCGCCGGCCTCGCCGAGCGCCTCGGCGATCTGCAGGCCCAGGCCGCGGGATCCGCCGGTCACCAGCGCCACCTGGCCGGTCAGGTCGAAGAGGTCTTGCACCTTGCTGCTCATCGTCGTCTCCTTGATGTGGTTCAGAACCATTCGTCGCGCATCTCGCGAGTCAGTGCCTCGCGCCGCGCGACCACGCCCAGCCAGGCGTGGATCTTTGGAAGTTCGTAGGCGAAGAAGTAGCGCTGCGCGGCGCGCTTGCCGTGGGCGAAGTCATCGTCCCGGCCGTCGAGCGCGAGCGCCACATCCAGCCAGATCCACGCCAGCACCGTGTGCCCGAAGGCCTGCAGATAAGGCGTCGCGTTGGCGAGCGCCGCTTCCGGCTCGCCGGTGGACCAGGCTTTCTTCGTCGCGCCGCCGACCGCGGCCAGCGCCGCGCCGAGCTCGTTCGCCGCTTCGGCAAGACCCGGCACCTGGCCGGCGCGCTGCGCGGTGTCGCTGATGCGCGCGGCCAGCGCCATCAGCGCCTGTCCGCCGTCCATCACGACCTTGCGGCCCAGCAGGTCCAGCGCCTGGATGCCGTGCGTGCCCTCGTGGATCATGTTCAGGCGGTTGTCGCGCCAGTACTGCTCCACCGGGAAATCGCGCGTGTAGCCGTAGCCGCCCAGCACCTGGATCGCCAGCGAGTTCGCCTCCAGGCACCACTCGCTGGGCCAGCTCTTGGCGATGGGGATCAGGACTTCCAGCAGCCGTTTCGCCGCAGCGACCTCGTCCTCCGAACCCGTGTGCTGTTCATCGACCAGCCGCGCGCAGAACAGCTCGAGCGCCAGCCCGCCCTCGACGAAGCTCTTCTGCGCCAGCAGCATGCGCTTGACGTCGGCGTGCTCGATGATCAGCGCCTGAGGCCTCGCCGCGTCCTTGACGCCGGCGGTCGTGACCGGTCGGCCTTGCGGACGCTGCCGCGCGTATTCGAGGCTCGCCTCGTAGCCCGCGTAACCGAGCATCACCGCGCCCAGGCCGACGCCGATGCGGGCCTCGTTCATCATGTGGAACATCTGCCGCAGGCCGTCGCCGGGCTTGCCGACGAGGTAGCCGATCGCGCCCTTCTTCCCGCGCGGCGTCTGGCGCCCTTCGCCGAAGTTGAGCAAGCAGTTGGTCGTGCCGCGATACCCGAGCTTGTGGTTCAGGCCCGCCAGCGCCACGTCGTTGCGCTCGCCGGTGAGTTGCCCCTGCGGGTCGACGAGGTGCTTGGGCACGATGAACAGCGAGATGCCCTTGGTGCCCGGCAGCGGCTTGCCGTCGGGGCCGGGGATCTTCGCCAGCACGAGGTGGACGATGTTCTCGGTGATCTCGTGCTCGCCGCCCGAGATCCACATCTTGTTGCCGGTGAGGCGATAGCGCGGGCCGAGCGGATCCGCCTCGAAGTCGGCGCCATCGGCGTCGGCGCGCGTGGCCACGTCCGACAGCGACGACCCCGCCTGCGGCTCCGACAGGCACATGGTGCCGAACCAGCGTCCGGAGAGCTCGTTCATCGCGAAGACCTCGCGCTGCGTGTCCGTGCCGTGCGCCATCAGCAGGTTGGCATTGCCGTTGGTCAGCATCGCGTAGCCGCCCAGGGACACGCTGGCCTTGCTGAAGAAGCAGTTGGCGGCCATCTCGACCACGCAGGGCAGCTGCATGCCGCCGTGCTCGTAGTCCTGCGCGGCGGCCAGCATGCCGGAGCCGACGTAGGCGGCGAGCGCCTCGTGCGTCGCCTGGGGCAGGTGCACGCGCTCGCCGTCGAAACGCGGCTCCTCGGTGTCGGCCAGGCGGTTGAACGGCGCGAACTTCTCGCGGGCGATCTTCTCGCAGGTGTCGAGCACCGCGTCGAAGGTCTCCCGCGCGTGCTCCGAGAAGCGCTCGCGCCGGCCGAGGTCCTGCACCTTCAGCCAGTCGTAGAGCAGGAAGTCGAGGGTCTGGCGCATCGCGCCCTCCTGGTTGGCGTCAAGGCCGGGCGCGTGGCGCGCTCAGCCGTGGAGGTTGAACGCGAAATCGCGCTGGAGGCGCCACGACGCCGGCACGCCCGCCGGCCTGGTGAAACGCTTCAGCGCCCGGTGGCTGGTCTCCTGGAGGGCATTGCGCAGCGTCTGCTTGACACGGCCGCTGTCGCGGTCGCGCACGTCGTCGCCGCTCATCGCGCCCGTCATGGTGCCCAGGCGCAGCTCCAGCTCCTCCCACTCGACGGTGGCCGTCGCCGGATTGAAGGCCATCCGGTAGCGGCCATAGACCGCGTAGGCGGTGCCGACGCTGGGGTACTCGATCTCGCCGGAGATCGCGTTCACGACCCCCACCAGGTACACGCAGGCATCGAGGCGCCCCGCGGGCCAGCGGCGCAGTTGCGCCACATAGGCTTCGGGCTCGTTGCGCAGTTCGCGGCCGGCCTGGCATTCCTCGGGCAGTCCCGACGGATCCTCCAGCGCCCAGTACATCGCCGCGGCGCGGTCCCGGCCGCCTTCGGCCAGGCCGGCGATCATGCGTTGCCGACCCTGCGGCTCGCCCGCGTCGTTGGCCTGCTCGAACAGGCGCGCGGCGCGGTCCCAGTCCCGCTTCAAGCACAGGCCCTGCTCGTACAGGGTCCCGGCCAGCAGATAGACCGAGGGGTACTTGCGCTTGAGGCCGTCATTGAGCCGGCTGGCCACCAGGGCGCAATCGCCCGCACGCAGCGCGTCGTGGATGCCGGCGACGGCCTGCTCCTCCACCTCGCTGGGCGGCTCCTTGCGACCGGTGGCACCGGCGGGCGCGGCGACCAGCGCCAGCAGCACGCCCATTGCGCCAGCCGCCGCACACGACGCGGCGACTTTCACCATGCGCCGGCTCACAGGACCTCGAACACGCCGGCGGCGCCCATGCCGCCGCCGATGCACATCGTGACGCAGACGCGCTTGGCGCCGCGGCGCTTGCCCTCGATCAGCGCATGGCCGGTCAGGCGCTGGCCCGACACGCCGTACGGATGGCCGATGGCGATCGCGCCGCCGTTGACGTTCAGCTTGTCCATGGGGATGCCGAGCTTGTCCGCGCAGTACAGCACCTGCACGGCGAAAGCCTCGTTGAGTTCCCACAGGTCGATGTCCGAGACCTTCAGGCCCAGGCGCTTGAGCACCTTGGGCACGGCGAAGACCGGGCCGATGCCCATCTCGTCGGGCTCGCAGCCGGCCACGGCGAAACCGAGGAAACGGCCCAGCGGCTTGAGGCCCTTCTTCTCGGCATAGGCCTCGCTGACGATCGCGCAGGCGCCGGCGCCGTCGCTGAACTGGCTGGCGTTGCCCGCCGTCACCACGCCGCCGGGGATCGCCGTGCGGATGTCCTTGATGCTCTCGTAGGTGGTGCCGACGCGCAGGCCTTCGTCGACGCCGACGGTGACTTCCTTCGTCGTCATGCCGCGCACCTTGTCGGCGATACCGGCCATCACGGTGATGGGCACGATCTCGGCGTTGAACAGGCCTTCGGCCTGCGCGGCGCAGGCGCGCTGCTGGCTGGCCGCGCCGTAGCGGTCCATGCGCTCCTTCGGGATCTTGTAGCGCTGGGCGACGTTCTCGGCCGTCTGCAGCATGGACCAGTAGATCTCGGGCTTGTGCGCCGACAGCCAGCTCTCGTGGCCCATGTGGCGGTTGGCCTCGTTCTGGACGCAGGAGATGCTCTCCACGCCGCCGGCGACGAACACGTCCGCCTCGCCCGCGATGATGCGCTGCGCCGCGGTCGCGATGGTCTGCAGGCCGCTGGAGCAGAACCGGTTGACGGTCTGTCCGGAGACGCTCACCGGCAGGCCGGCGCGCAGCGCGATCTGGCGCGCGATGTTGCCGCCGGTGGCGCCCTCGGGCGTGGCGCAGCCCATGAGGACGTCCTCGACCTCGCCGCCTTCGATGCCGGCGCGCTCCAGCGCCGCGCGCACCACGTGGCCGCCCAGCGTCGCGCCGTGGGTCATGTTGAACGAACCCTTCCAGCTCTTGGCGAGCGGGGTGCGGGCCGTGGAAACGATCAATGCCTTGCTCATTCTTTTCTCCTGATGCGGTCCGCGGGGGTCAGTCGTTGAAGCCCTTGCCCTGGTCGGCCAGGCGCTGCAGCAGCGGCGCGGGCTCCCAGAACCTGCCGTCGTCCAGCGGGTTCTTGGCGAAGCGCTTCATCGCCTGCACCACGTTGTAGAGGCCGACCGTGTCGGCGTAGCACATCGGGCCGCCGCGGTGCAGCGGGAAGCCGTAGCCGGTCAGGTAGACCATGTCGATGTCGGAGGCGCGCAGGGCGATGCCCTCCTCCAGGATCTTGGCGCCCTCGTTGACCAGGGCGAAGACCAGGCGCTGCACGATCTCCTCGTCGCTGATCTTGCGCGGCGTGATGCCCAGCGCCGAGCGGTGCATGTCGATCATCTCCAGCACCGTCTTCGACGGGATCGCGTCGCGCTTGCCCGGCAGGTAGTCGTACCAGCCCGCGCCGGTCTTCTGGCCGAAGCGGCCCATCTCGCACAGCAGGTCGGCGGTCTTGGAGTAGCGCAGGTCCGGCTTCTCCAGGTAGCGGCGCTTGCGGATGTACCAGCCCACGTCGTTGCCGGCCAGGTCGCCCATGCGGAACGGGCCCATCGCGAAGCCGAAGCGCTCCAGCGCCTTGTCCACCTGCTGCGGCGTGCAGCCCTCCTCCAGCAGGAAGCCGGCCTGGCGGCTGTACTGCTCGATCATGCGGTTGCCGATGAAGCCGTCGCAGACGCCGGAGACCACGCAGGTCTTGCGGATCTTCTTGCCCAGCGCCATCACGGTGGCCAGCACGTCCTTGGCGGTGGCCGCGCCGCGCACCACCTCCAGCAGCTTCATCACGTTGGCCGGGCTGAAGAAGTGGGTGCCGATGACGTCCTGCGGGCGCTTGGTGAAGGCCGCGATCTTGTCGACGTCCAGCGTCGAGGTGTTGCTGGCCAGGATCGCGCCGGGCTTCATCACCGCGTCGAGCTGCTTGAAGACCTGCTCCTTGACGCCGATGTCCTCGAAGACGGCCTCGATGACCAGGTCCGCGTTGCCGATCTCCGCGTAGCTCAGCGTGGTGCCCAGCAGGCTCATGCGCTGGGCGTAGCGGTCTTCCTTGAGCTTGCCCTTCTTGACCTGCGCCTCGTAGTTCTTGCGGATGGTGGCGACGCCGCGGTCCAGCGCCTCCTGCTTCATCTCGAGGATCGTCACCGGGATGCCGGCGTTCAGGAAGTTCATCGCAATGCCGCCGCCCATCGTGCCGGCGCCGATGATGGCGACCTGCTCGACCTTGCGCAGCGGCGTGTCCTCGGGCACGTCGGGGATCTTGGAGGCGGCGCGTTCGGCGAAGAAGGCGTGGCGCAGCGCCTTGGACTCGGGCGTCAGCATCAGCTGCTGGAAGGCGTCGCGCTCGGCGCGCATGCCGTCCTCGAACTTCAGGGCCACCGCGTTGGCGACGGTCTCCACGCACTGCAGCGGCGCGGGGAAGTTCTTGGACATCGCGCCGACGGTGTTGCGCGCGAACTGGAAGTAGGCCTGGGCTTCGGGATGCTGGGCCTTGATGTCGCGCACGCGCGGCAGCGGGCGCTTGTCGGCGATGCTCATGGCGAACTGCACGGCGCCGTCGATCAGGTCGCCGTCGATGACCTTCTGGAACAGCACCTGGCCGGGGACCTGCGCGAGCAGTTCGCTGGCGACCGGCTCGCCGCTGACGATCATGTTGAGCGCGGGTTCGACGCCCAGCGCGCGCGGCAGGCGCTGCGTGCCGCCGGCGCCGGGCAGCAGGCCCAGCTTCACTTCCGGCAGCGCGATCTTGGCGCCGGGCGCGGTGACGCGGTAGTGGCAGCCCAGCGCCAGTTCCAGGCCGCCGCCCATGGCGACGCTGTGGATCGCGGCGACGACCGGCTTGGTGCACGACTCGACGCGGTTGATCAGCGAACCCAGGTTGGGTTCGGCCAGCGCCTTGGGCGAGCCGAACTCGCGGATGTCGGCGCCGCCGGAGAAGGCCTTGCCGGCGCCGGTGATGACGACGGCCTTGATGGCGGGATCGTTCTCCGCCTGCTCGATGCCGTCGGCGACGGCCAGCCGCGTGGCGTGGCCCAGGCCGTTGACCGGCGGATTGTTGAGCGTGATCACCGCGACCTGACCGCGGACTTCGTAGCTGGCACCCATGCTTGTTCCTTCCGATGCTGAAAGAGTCGACTCGCCGCGGCCGAGTGTCCCCCGGAGGCCGCCAGCGAAAAGAACGATCGTTCGATTCTAGGCAGCGCCGAGCCACGCCGCTTGTCTCTGCTGTGACAGGGCGATACGGGGGGTATTGCGGGGGTGGCGCCGGAGGTGCGACTCACGGATCGGCAGCTCGCGGCGAGGGGGTGCAGATCGGCCGGCCCAGGCGGGCCGCACGGTCATTGCAGCAAGGTCAGTGCAGCAGGATCAGAACGGCAGGTTCAGAACGGCTTGTCCAGCTGCGTCGGCATGAAGCCGCGCGAGTTGGGACCGTCGCCGGCGTCTTCCTGGATCTCGGTCCGGGCGAAGCCGCCTTCGGCGGTGCGCTCGCGGGCGCGGTCCTGGCGGCTCAGCGCGG
>NZ_DASVNZ010000216.1:0-30007 GCF_036486225.1 Roseateles sp.
CGATCACCAGCGCGCCGGCGGCGATGCGGGCGAGCAGGCCGCTGAGACCGTCTTCGCCGAGGAACAGCGATTCGACGTGCTTGCTGGCGGGCAGCATGGAGATCACCACCGATGCGCCCTCCACGGCCGCCGCGGCCGACGGCGCCACGGTGACGCCCGCAGAGCGCGCAGCGGCGAGGGCCGCTTCGCTCAAGTCGAACGCGGCCACAGCGTAGCCGATCTTCACGAGGTTGGCCGCCATCGGCCCGCCCATGTGGCCGAGGCCGATGAAGGCGATGCGTTCAGCGATCGTCGCGTTGCTCATGGTTCTGTCTCCTCTTCGTTAGATGTCCGGTGCGCTCAGCGCAGATCGGCGAGCGGATGCCCGCCGGAGAAGCGCGGCGCGAGCAGCGCGTCCAGATGCGCGTCGCCGCCCTCGTCCTGCGCGGCGCCCTGCCAGCGCGGCGTCTTGTCCTTGTCGACCAGCAGCGCGCGCACGCCTTCCGCGAAGTCGGGGAACACGCAGCAGCCGACCGAGGCCTGGTACTCCAGCCGGAACACTTCGGCGAGCGAGGCGTGCCGCAAGCGACGCTGCAAGGCGATGGCCAGCGCGGCGGAGGTCGGCGAGCCTTTCTGGAATGTCGACCCCGCGGCGGCCAGCCAGGCATCGCCTTCGCACGCCAGCGAGCGCAGACGCGGCGCGATCGTTGCCAGCGTGTCGTGCGGGCCGATCAGCACGTCGATGCGATCGCGGTGCGGTGCGAGCTGGCTGGGTGCCAGCTCGGCGGCCGGCAGCGCACGCAGCAGGTCGTCGAGCCGCTCGGAATCCGCCGCGCGTTCGCCGTCCCAGCGCGCATGGGCGATGGCTTCAAGCAAGGCGCCGTGATCCTCGGCACGAGCAGCGCGATCGGCCAGCCCGGCCCAGAGCGCGTCCGCTGCGTTCAGCGGCGCGCCGGTCAGCGCGAGGAACAACCCCGTGCGTCCCGGCAGCCGAGAGAGGAACCAGCTGCCGCCGACGTCCGGATAAAGGCCCAGCGTGATCTCCGGCATCGCCAGCTTGCTGCGCGGCGTCACCACGCGGTGCGATGCGCCGGCCATCAGGCCGATGCCGCCGCCCATGACGATGCCGTGGCCCCAGACGAGCATCGGCTTCGGATAGCGATGGATGGTGTGGTCGAGGCGGTACTCGCGCTCGAAGAAATCGGCGGCGTCGCGCGGCACCTTGCCGGCGCCGGCCGCGCGCATCGCGCGGTAGAGGCCGACCACGTCGCCGCCGGCGCAGAAGGCCTTCTCGCTGTTGCCGTCGAGGATCACGCCCGCGACCTGCGGGTCGTCGGCCCATGCGCTCAATTGCGCCTGGAGCAGATCGACCATCGGCAAGGTCAGCGCGTTGAGGCTGGCCGGCGCGTTCAGCGTGGCGTGGCCGAAGCGGTGACCCGATGCGGTCACGACGGTGCGGAACAGCACGGGCGCGTCGGCGTCCCCGCCGTGACTCTTGTTCTTGGAGTCGCTCATCGCTTC
Source organism: Roseateles sp. (assembly GCF_036486225.1). Taxonomy (GTDB): domain Bacteria; phylum Pseudomonadota; class Gammaproteobacteria; order Burkholderiales; family Burkholderiaceae_C; genus Roseateles. The sequence goes on from NZ_DASVNZ010000216.1 coordinate 1,501, forward strand.
TCCTCAGGCGTTGCGCCACTGCGGGCTGCGCTTGCCGAGAAAGGCCTGCACACCCTCGCGCTGGTCTTCGGTCTCGAAGAGGCCGATGAAGGCTTCGCGCTCCGCGGCCAGTTGCGATTGCGGCGGCGCGGTGCGCGCGCCTTGGATCAATCGCTTGCAGGCGGTCACGCTGGTGGGGCTCTGCGCCTGCACGCGCTCGGCCCACTGCAGCGCCTTCGCCAGCGCGCCGCCCTTGGGCACCAATTCGTCGGCCAGTCCGATGCGCAGGGCGGTTTCGGCGTCGACGCGCTCGCCCAGCAGCACCATGCGCTTGGCCCAGCTTTCGCCGACGGTCCAGCTCAGCCATTGCGTGCCGCCGGCGCAGGGCAGCAGGCCAACGGTCGCCTCGGGCAGCGCCATCACGGCATGCGACTCGGCGATGCGCAGGTCGCAGGCCAGCGCGCATTCGAGTCCGCCGCCCATCGCGTAGCCGTTGATCGCGGCGATGCTGACGCCGCGGAAGCCCGCAAGCGCTTCAAACGCCTCGCCGAAGCGGCGCGCCATCGTCGCGGCGACGCCCTTGTCGCCGTCGGCGAACAGCTTCAGATCGGCGCCGGCACTGAAGAACTTCTCGCCGTCGCCGGTGATCACGAGCGCGTAGATCTCGCGATCGCGGTTGAGGTCGCCGACCAGCCGCGTCAATGCGGCGAGGCTGTCGGCGGTCCATGTGTGGGCGGGCGGATTCGTCAGTGTGACGATCGCGGTGTGGCCGCGGCGTTCGAGGCGCAGACCGGCGTAGGTCGCCGTCGTGTCGTGGGTGTCAGTCATGGGTGTTGGCATGTGAGAGATGAATGGAAGACGTCGGAGGACGACGTCAACGAATGGTTTCCGGCGCCTGGTCCTGCAACATCCGCCTCGCGACGATGACGCGCATGATTTCGTTGGTGCCTTCGAGGATCTGATGCACGCGCGCATCGCGCAGGTAGCGCTCCAGCGGGTACTCGCGGATGTAGCCGTAGCCGCCGTGGATCTGCAGCGCCTCGTTGCAGACGCTGAAACCGATGTCGGTCGCCAGGCGCTTGGCCATCGCGCAGTACACCTGCGCGTCGGGCGACTTCGCATCGAGCTTGGCCGCCGCCAGCCGCACCATCTGCCGCGCCGACACCAGTTCCGTCGCCATGTCGGCGAGCTTGAACTGCAGCACCTGCATGTCCGCGAGCGCACGGCCGAACTGGTGGCGCTCGTGCATGTAACGCTGCGCCGCGGCCAGCGCGCCCTGCGCCGCACCGACCGAGCAGGTCGCGATGTTGATGCGCCCGCCGTCCAGCCCCTGCATCGCGATGCGGAAGCCCTGCCCTTCCTCGCCCAGCAGATGCGCCGCCGGCACGCGCACGCCGTCGAAGGCGATGGCACGGGTGGGCTGGCTGTTCCAGCCCATCTTCTCTTCCTTGCGGCCGTACTCGATGCCGGGCGCATCGCCCTCCACCAGGAACGCGGAGATGCCGTCCGCCCCGGCCCCGCCGGTGCGCGCCATCACGACCAGCACGTCGGTCGCGCCGGCGCCGGAGATGAAGGCCTTGTTGCCGTCGATCACGTAGTTGTCGCCGTCGCGGCGCGCGGTCGTTCGCAGCGAGGCGGCGTCGGAGCCGGACCCGGGTTCGGTCAGGCAGTACGACGCGAGCTTCGCGCCGCTGCACAAGGCCGGACCGAATCGCCGCGCGATTTCCTCCGTCGCATACGTGCTCACCATCCACGCCGCCATGTTGTGGATGCTGAGGAAGGCCGTCGTCGACGGGCAGGCCGAGGCCAGCTCCTCCAGCACGATGGTCGCGTCCAGCCGCGGCAGGCCGAGCCCGCCGCGCTCCGCCGGCGCATACAGCCCGCAGAAGCCGAGCTCGCCCGCATGGCGCAGCGTGTCGCGCGGGAAGAACGACTGCGCGTCCCACCCGGCCGCATGAGGCGCCATCTCGTCGCGGGCGAAGTCGCGCGCCGCCTGCTGGAAGGCGCGTTGCTGCTCGTCGAGCTCAAAGTCCATCAGGTCCTCACCAGTTCAGGAGTCGCGGCTCACTTGAGGCTGATCGTCGTGTTGACGCCGCCGGTGGACGCGTCATCGAACCAGCGCGCGGTGACGGTCTTGGTCTGCGTGTAGAAGAGGACGACCTGCTTGCCGTACGGCCCCAGGTCGCCGAGCTTGGACGCGCGCGAGCCGGTGAACGAGAACAGCGGCACCGGCACGGGGATGGGCACGTTGATGCCGACCTGGCCGATGTCGATCTCGTCCTCGAAGCGGCGCGCCGCCGCGCCCGACTGCGTGAACAGCGCCGTGCCGTTGCCGTTCGGATTCGCGTTGATCATCGCGATCGCGTCGTCCAGCGTCGCGGCTTCGGCGACGCAGAGCACCGGCCCGAAGACCTCCTGGTCGTAGATCGTCATGCCGGGCTTCACGCCGCTGAAGACCGTCGGGCCGACGAAGTTGCCTTCCTTCAACTGGCCGCTGAGTGGCGGCAGGCGCCCGTCGAGCGCCAGCGTCGCGCCGTCCTCGATGCCACGGGCGATGAGGCTTTCGACACGATCACGCGCCGCGCAGGAGATGAGCGGACCGACGTCGGTCGTCGCCGAGTCACCGGCGCCCACGCTCAGGCCCTTGGCCTTGGCGATCAGGTCCGGCAGCCATTCGCGCGCGGCGCCGACCAGCACCGCGACCGACACGGCCATGCAACGCTGACCCGCCGCGCCGAAGGCCGCGCCAGCCAGCGCGTTGAGCGTCTGTTCCTTGTGCGCGTCGGGCAGCACGACGGCGTGGTTCTTCGCGCCCATCATGCATTGCACGCGCTTGCCGGCTTTCGTCGCCCGGTCGTGGACCAGCGTGCCCACGCGCGTCGAGCCGACGAAGGAGATCGCGCGGATGTCGGCGTGATCGCACAGCGCGTTGACGACGTCCTCGCCGCCATGCACGACGTTGAGAACGCCCTTGGGAATCCCGGCTTCGAGCGCCAGTTCGACCAGCCGCATCGTCACCATCGGGTCCTGCTCGGACGGCTTCAGCACGAAGGTGTTGCCGCAGGCGATGGCCATCGGGAACATCCACAGCGGGATCATCGCGGGGAAGTTGAACGGCGTGATGCCGGCGCACACACCCAGCGGCTGCAGCAGGGTGTAGGTGTCGACGCCGCCGGCGACGTTGTGGGCGCGTTCGCCCATCTGCAGCGAGCCGATGTTGGCTGCGTGTTCGACGACCTCCAGGCCGCGGAACACGTCGCCCTCGGCATCCGCGAGGGTCTTGCCCTGCTCGGCGGTCAGCGTCGCGGCCAGCGACTTGATGTTGTCGCGGATCAGTTGCTGGTACTTCAGGAAGATGCGCGCGCGCTGCCCGATGGGCACCTTGCGCCAGGTCTTGAAGGCGTCCTGCGCGGCGGCGATCGCGGCCTCGACTTCGTCGGGCGTGGCCATCGGCACGCGGGCCAGGCGTTGCTGCGTCGCCGGGTTGATCACGTCGCGCCACTCGGTGCTGCGCGACTGGACGAATTCGCCGTTGATCAGCAACGGGATACGGGGCAACTCTTCGCGGCTCATGCACGGTCTCCAGGGGTTCGATGCCATCGTTGCGGGCCGTTTCCAGGCGCACTCGACGGTGGGTTGAATTTCACAGAGAATCTATCCACACACTTCGCAAGAAGCCAGCGCTCCCTCTTGTGAAGCGGTGCTGAGGCAAAACACTCCACAAGAATTCTGTGAAATCAGCGAATCCTGTGAAACGCATGGCCAGCCCCACCGGTACCCCGTCGAACTCGTCGCGCAAGCTGTTCATCGGTCCGCGGATCCGCCGCCTGCGCGAGCAGCTGCAATGGAACCAGGCGGAGCTGGCGAGCCGTCTGGCGCTGTCGCTCAGCTATGTGTCGCAGATCGAGACCAACCAGCGGCCGGTCACGGCCAGCGTGCTGATCAAGCTGGCGGAGGTGTTCGGCGGCGGCATCGGGCAGTTCTCGGAGGAGCAGGACCAGCAACTGCTGGCGGACCTGGACGCGGCGCTGCGCGACCGCTCGCTGACGACGACGGTGATGGCGCCGGCGCAGGTCGCGCGGCTGGTGGAGCAGGCGCCGGAACTGGCGGAGTCCTACGTCGCGCTGCATCAGCGCTACCTGCGGCTGCAGGACGAGCACTCGCAGATGATCGACCGCTTCTACGGCGAGCAGGGTCGCGAGGCGACGGGGGCGCCGCCCTCGTTCCGCGGCGAGCCGCTGCCGCACGAGGCGGTGCGCGATCACCTGAACCGCCGCAACAACCATCTCGACGATCTGGATCTGCGTGGCGAGCAGTTGGCTGAGTCGCTCGGTCTGGTGCCCGGCCATCGCGCGCAACCGCTGCGTGATCTGCTGCTGCAGCGCTACGGGATCAGGACCGAGGTGGGCGACGAGGCCGATGAGGCCGAGACGCGGAAGGAGACGTCCGACGCCTTCCTGCGCCACTACGACGCGCGGCGCAAGCTGCTGCGCATGCCGCGTTTCCTGAGCGACGCGCAGCAGGCGTTCCAGCTCGCCACGCAGTACGCGCTGATCGCCGAGGCCGAAGCCATCGAGGCGGAACTCGGCGCCGGTGCGTTCGTCGACGAGGCGACGCGAGCGCTGGCGCGGCAAGGTTTCGCCCACTACTTCGCTGGCGCGACGCTGCTGCCGTACGGCGAGTTCCTGACTGCGGCGCGCAACGCGCGCTACGACGTCGAGCTGCTGCAGCAGCGTTTCCAGGTGAGCGTGGAGACGGTCTGCCATCGGCTGTCGACGCTGCAGCGCAACGGCAATCGCGGCGTGCCGTTCTACTTCGTCCGCGTGGATCAGGCGGGCAACATCTCCAAGCGGCAGAGCGCGACGAGTTTCCACTTCGCGCGACACGGCGGCGCGTGCCCGCTGTGGCACGTGCACGAGGCCTTCGCGCAGCCGGGCCGTTTCCTCACGCAGATCGCGGAGATGCCCGACGGCAGCCGCTTCTTCGGCATCGCCCGGACCATCGAGCGGCACGGCGGAGGCGGCTACCTGGCGCGACGCAAGCTGTTCGCGATCGGCCTGGGCTGCGACATCTCGCATGCGCGGGAGCTGGTGTACGCGGAGGGTTTGAGCTTCGACGAGAGCACGGTGTCCAAGCAGGCGATCCCCATCGGCCCCGGCTGCCGCGTCTGCCCGCGCGAGCACTGCGTCCAACGCGCGTTCCCGCCGGCAGGCAAGGCGCTGGTGGCGGACAGCGACAGCGAGTCGCTGGTGTCTTACCGGTTCACGGGTTGAGATCGACCCCATGAAGTTCGCATGCTCCTGCGGCCACGTCATCGTCGACCAGACCGATTTCCTGCCCTACAAGGCCTACCTGATCGCCGACCAGGATTGGGAGGACCATTGCGAGGCCTTCGAGGCGGCGTGGGAGTCCCGCCGAATGCTGGACCGCACGTGCTATCAATGCGGACAGTGCGGCCGGCTGTGGGTCGACGACGCGGGCGGTCAACTGCAGAGCTTCATGCCGGAGAGTCCGGCGGGCCATCGCATCCTGGGATCGTCGCTCGGCAAGGCTTGGCGCTCGCCGATGGTGGCCCGCTGGACAGACAGCCCCTATGGTGGCGCCGCCCGAGGCACGCTGTGGTGCCATGGCGCGCCTGGATTCGACCAGGACTTCGACGACTGGGGAGAACTCGAGCGGGCCTACCACGCGCTGCTGTCCCAGCTGATTCATCAGGGTCGGGTGAGATCCGCGTTCCTGTCGAAGAACGGGGAGATGCTCCACCAGTGGTCGTTCGAGAAGACACCGAAGCCGGCAGACGGTTCGACTTCCGGGAGCTGGTGGCGACGTTGGTGGAAGTCCCGGCCGCGCTGATACTCCGCGCATGCCTTCCTACGCTTGGTCCTGCCTGTCCTGCGGCCGCTCGAACGCGCCCGCGAGCGAGCGCTGCAGCGAATGCGGCTGCCCTGCGGCGCCGCGGTCGAGCCAGATCGAAGAAGCTCGACGCCAGTACATGCAACGCGGCGGCACGCTCGAGAACGACGCCAGGATGGCGACGACGTGGGATCCAGATCCCATGGGGCTACTGATCAAGCTGTTTCTCGCCCTCCTGCTGGGCTACTGGCCGCGGCGAAGTGACGAGCGCTGAATCGGCGCCGAGGCCTGTCTTCGCTGAGAGCGCCTAATAGGGCTCACGATCAAGCCTGGAGTGGACGATGAAGCGCAGTACCAAATCCCACCCGGACAAACGACAACGCCCCGGCGATGAGCGGGCACTGCCCAACGCGGAGCGGGCGGAACTCCAGCGACAGGGCGCGAAGGCCGCAGCCCGTGGTGACGTTTCTTCGGGGAATCCGATGGACGAGACCCACAACCTGCCGACCACCACGGGCGAATGCCCCGACCTGTGGAGCGAACGCAAGGACGCATGGCAAAGCGGCCACGAGGCCCAGTCGAAGACCGACGACCGGGCCACGGCTCGCCGCGACACGGGTCACCCGAAGGACGAGCACTGAACGGCACCGCGCCGGGCCCGGCAAGTTCTCTCCGCGTTTGCTCGTTATCGGCCCGGATTACCGGGCGGCCTCGCGACGCCTCACTGGCCTCGTCGTTCCGAAACGATGACCTTGGCGCATGACGCCAAGCGTCTCCGTCTTTACGTCGGCGACAGTCCGCCGTGGCCTCGAACTTGCGTCCAGTCGTTGCGCCGGTTTCTCGGCACAACGAAGGTCTCATCATGAACAGCAGTACCTCGTCTGGCGGCACGCAGACTCCAGGACCTTCGCGTCCTGAGAACGAGAACGACGACCCGGTCGGGGACAACAAACCCATCGGCGAATCGACGAATCCCGATGCGCCCAACGATGAGCCCGAAGAAGAAGAGCCGCCGGAAGGCAGCGACGCGCGACCGGACGACCACCTCAACGCCCACCACCCGAAGGAAGACTTTCCGCGCCGCACGGAACGCCAGCCGTCACCCGACAGCAAGCTGCCGCAATCCAGCGGAGGCTGAGGACCTCGTCGTGGGACGGATGGACGATCGCCTTGCCTACACTCGCGGAATGTCATCGACAGCCATGTCCCGCACCCGTATGAATGACGGCGCGCCGATCGTGGCCGGGCGTGCCGCTTCATCACCTCTGGCAGGAAGAATCTGATCATGGACCTCGAGGTCACCGTGTCCGCCTCGCCCTTCGACGAGCATTACGAGATGGCGCTCGTCTACTGCTTCGACCGGGCGAAGAACTACTGTTTCTCTCTCAGCAGATTTCCGAGCGAGCCCTTGATCGAGGTCATGGTCCTCGACCAGGTCAACCACAAGGTGGAGGACCTGGACGTGTGCTTGACGCAGGACGTCCTGGTCGCCTCGTTCAGTCCTGAAACGGCGGCCCAACTGGACGGCGAATCGCAGTACAACATCCGTCTCACGGGTGTCGATGCCGCGTCGTTGAAGACGGTCCGGGAAGCGTTGCTGGAGATCTTCCGTGACAAGCAGGGGCTGCGCATCGTCGACTGACGACCCGCGCGCACCCGCGTCTCCCATCCGGGCGAAGCCCCCGTACCCCGCCGGTGGTATGTTGCGCGCTCCGCACCTCCGGCCCCCGACATGCCAGCACCCGGTCTTCGTCTGCTACTAGCCATCGTCCGTGCCGGTGTTCTCCTGCTCCTGCCGCTCCTCGGACTGATCACCGCGACGGGAGCGCAGGCGTCGGCGCCGACATCCACGCCCGACCGCATCACGCTCGACGAGTTCCTCAAGAACCCGCCACTCGATCAGCTCCATCACACGTCGTGGGGTCCGCGCGAAGGTCTGTTCGGCCCGGTCTACGGCCTGGCGCAGACCACCGACGGCTACCTCTGGCTGGGCACCGACCGCGGCCTGCTGCGCTTCGACGGCGTGCGATTCGAGACCTTCGAGTCGCTCGCGGGAGAGTCGCTTCCCGGGAAGGGCATCCTGACCCTGTACGCCACGCCCGACAACGGTCTGTGGGTGGGCTTCCTGCGCGGCGGCTTCGCCTTCGTGCGCAACGGCCGCGTGCTGCTGGGTGAGAAGCCCCGTGTGGGCGGTTTCGAGGGCGCCACCCGGGGGTTCGTCCAGGAGAAGGACGGCACCTTGTGGGTGGCCACCACCCGCGGACTCTTCCGGCGGGACGGCCACCGCTGGTTGCGCATGGAGGATGCCGACGGCTATCCGGGCCCGCCGTCGACGGTGGTCACGATGGGCGTGCACCTGGACGGCGACGGCAATCTGTGGGCGGACACCAGCAGGGGACCGCAAGTCAAACCGGCGGGGCAGACCCGCTTCGTCGCCGTCGATCTCCCCGGCAAGATCGTCGGCTACATGGCCAAGGATCCTGAAGGACGGATCTGGGCGGACGTGGAGCTGGAGTCCCAGCCCGGCCACGTCCGGATGCGTTACCTCCGGCTGCCGCGCCCGAATGTGCCGGGCGATCCCGTCGGGACGGGCCACCCCATCCACCCGAGCACCTACATGCCCATCTTCGACCGGAACGGCGACCTCTGGTCCGGCGCGCTCGACGGCGTCACCCGGGAACGGTTGCCGGGCCGGCAACCCGCGTCGGACCAGGACATCAGCAGCGCGGCGACCGGCGCGCCGCCCACGCCCCTGGTGCCCTTCACGCCCGCCTCGGGCCCGCTGGCGCCCGGCGCCATCCAGGCCTTCAATTTCGGCGTCCCGGCGCTGCAACGCCTGACGCCGAATCAGCGGCTGACCGGCGACGAGGTCCTGCGGATCCTCGAGGATCGGGAGGGATCGATCTGGATCGGCACGAACGGCGGGCTCGACCGGCTGCGGCCCACGCGCGTCTCCCTCTTCCAGTTCCCGGCGGGCATGTCGACGCTGGCCATGGCGGCCGGTCCCCGGGGCGACCTGTGGTTCACCTCGCGCAACGCGATCTTCCATCTGAAGCCGTCCGGCGGCGCCAACGACCTCGAACGCTTCCCCGTCCCCTCCCCGTCGATGAGCCGCGTGTTCGTCGACCACGCCGGGACGGTGTGGCTGGGCGACCGTCGCGGCCTCTCCCGGATGGGGCCGCAAGGCACGGTCATCGATGAACGGGGCAACCATTTCCCGGACTGGAACGGCACGATCAAGGACATCGCGGAAGACGCCTCGGGCTCCCTCTGGGCGGCCTCGCAGTTCATGGGGCTGCTGCGCCGTCTCAAGGACGGGCGGTGGGAACGGCTGTCAGGCAGCAAGGGGTTTCCTGAAGGGTCCTCGGCGTCCACGATCGCGCTGGACGCACAGGGCCGCATCTGGCTGGGCTACGTCGACGGCCAGTTGATCCGCGTCGATGAAGGCGACCGGCTCACGCGCTTCACCGACAAGGAAGGTCTGCGCATCGGCGGCGTGCTGTCGATCGCGCCCGGCAAGGGGCATCTGTGGATAGGCGGCGACCGCGGCGTGCAGCGCCTGGACGACGACGGCCGGTTCCATGACCTGCGTGCCGACGCGGAGAACGCCCTCGCCGGCGTGAGCGGGATCGTCGAGACGCCGGAAGGCGACCTCTGGTTCAACGGCGCGGCGGGCATCACGCGGGTGGCCGCCGCCGACGTCCGGCGCGCCATGGCGGAGCGGGCCTTCCGGGTGCCGGTGACGCAGCTGGATACCTTCGATGGCCTGCCCGGCCGGGCGGAGACCTCCTGGCCGCTGCGCACCGCGCTGCAGACGCCGGACGGCCGGCTCTGGTTCGCCATGACCAACGGCGTGGTGACCGTGGATCCGGCCCGGTTGACGCGCAGCGCCGCGCCGGCGGTACTCGACATCCAGCGCGTGCTGGTGAACGGCACGCCGCTGCGGCCCGACGTCGGCGGCCTCGTGCGCGCGGTCGCGGGAACCAGGGATCTGCAGGTCGACTACACCTCGCTCTCGCTGGCGATGCCCGAGCGGGCGAGCTTCAAGTACCGGTTGCGCGGGCTCGAGACAAACTGGCATGAGGCCGGCTCGCGCCGCCAGGCGTTCTATACGAACCTCGGCCCTGGGAACTACACCTTCGAGGTCCAAGGCACCAACGAGGACGGCGTCTGGAGCGCCAAGCCCGCCGCCCTCGCCATCGAGATCCCGCCGACCTTCCTCCAGTCGACCGGCTTCCGCGTCCTCTGCGCGCTGGCGGTCCTGATCGCGATCGCGCTGGTCGTGCGCATGCGCCTGCGGCAGATCGAAGCGCGGGCGCGCGAGCGTTACCGTGCGCGCCTCGACGAACGCACGCGCATCGCGCAGGACCTGCACGACACGCTGCTTCAAGGCTTCCAAGGGCTGCTGCTGCGCTTCCAGCGCGTGGCCTGGGGCATTCCCGACGAACTGCCGGCACGCGCGGAGATGGAGCGCGTGCTCGATCAGGCCGACGCGGTGGTCATCGAAGGCCGCAACCGCGTCACCGACCTGCGCCTGCCGCCGCCGGACGCCGGCACGCTGGAGCAGACGCTGGAGGCGCTGGGGCGGGACCTCTCCGGTTTCCACGACGCGGCGTTCCGCATCCATGTGGAAGGCACGCCACGGGCGCTGGACGCCTGCGTGCATGCGGAGCTGGCGCTCGTCGGCCGCGAGGGCCTGTTCAACGCCTTCCAGCATGCGAAGGCGACGACCATCGCCCTGACGATCGCGTACACCGACGCGGCCTTCACGATCCGGATCGCCGACGACGGCGTCGGCGTGCCGCCGCAGACACAGGTCGACGGACACAGCCCCGGCCACTGGGGCCTGAGCGGCATGCGCGAGCGTGTGACCGGCGTCGGCGGCAGCTTCGAGCTGCGCAGCGCGCCGGGCGAAGGGACCGAGGTGCTGCTGAGCATCCCGGCCGCCCAGGCTTATCGCCGGCGCGACAAGCCGCCGCGCCTCCCGGCGCTTCAGCGGTGGCTGCGCGACCTGCTCGGTCGCGCGCTGCCGACGCGCGCGCCGGGCTGACTCACTTCAGGAACTCGACCAGCGCGCCCATCGTGTAGTCCGGGGACTCTTCCATGATCCAGTGGCCGGCGCCCTTCACGATGCGGCCGTCGACCGAGTCCGCCACGAGGCGCGCCTGCCCGATCAGGAACTCGCCCGAGGCCTTCTCGCCGGTGAGCACGAGCATCGGCATCTTGAGCCTGGTCTTGGACATCGCCTCGAAGTCCTTGGCGTCCTGCTCGAAGGCCTTGAAGTAGCCGAAGCCGGCGTGCATGCCGCCGGGCTGCCCATAGGCCGCCGCGTAGAACTTGCGATCGGCTTCGGGGATGGACTTGGTCTTGTCCGCGGCGAAGTCGTTCCAGAAATGCTCGAAGTAGATGCGCTCGCGGCCGGCGACCAGCTTCTCGGGAACCTCGCCGTAGAAGTGGAAGTGCCACAGGTCGCGCAGCAGCCAGACCTTGGTCCAGTCGCCGACGCCCGGCAGGAAGGCGTCCAGCAGGGCGATCTTCTCGACCTCGTCGGGATACTGCGCCGCGTACGCATAGGCGACCATCAGGCCGATGTCGTGGCCGACGATCTTCACCTTCTTGTAGCCCAGCTGCTGCGTCAGCGCGTGGATGTCCTGGGCCAGCAGCTTCTTCTCGCCGGGTCGGTCGATCTTGCCGGAACCGCCCGCGCCGCGCAGGTCCACCGCGATCACCGGGCCGTCGGTGGCCAGGCGCGGCATCAGCGGACGCCACATCCGGCTGGTCTGCGCGTAGCCGTGCAGCAGCACGATGGGCGTGGCGTCGCCGGCGCCGGCCGTCAGGTAGTGCAGCTTCACGCCGTTCACGGTCGCGTCGCGCTCCACGATGGGGGCAGGTCTTGCCGAGGCGGCGGCCGGCTGGGCCATCGCCGGCGATACCGTGGTCAGCGCGGTCAGCACGGAGAGCGCGCCAAGGGCGCCGACGGCGCCGAGCGCCGAGCCCCCTGCCAGGATCAGGGCCGCGACGGTGCGGCGGGTGGTGCTCGATGTCATGAGGGATTCCTTCAGGCGGGCAAGAGGTTGGAGGTGCCGGTGATGATCGCCACCGACCGCGCGCGTTGCCATGCCGGATAGGGGCCTCGGCACCTCCCTCTTTCGTACAGGGTGCCGGGGCTGGGAGGTCGCCATCTCCCGAATGAGAGATCCGGCACCTCCCACGAACGGGCAGAGTGCCCGTGAAGGAGCCGCACGCCATGACGACCACACCGCTGAAGAACGACCGGGCTATTCGCGTGATGACGGTCGACGACCACCCGATGCTGCGCGAGGGCCTCGCAGGCGCCATCGACCTGCAATCGGACATGCGGCTGGTGGCGGAGGCGCAGGACGGCGCCGAGGCCCTGGAGGCCTTCCGTCGGTACCTGCCGGACGTGACGCTGATGGACGTGCGGATGCGGACCATGGACGGCATCACGGCGCTGAAGGCGATCCGCGACGAGTTCCCCGCAGCGCGGGTCGTGATGCTGAGCAGCTTCGGGGCGCCGGCGCAGCTGCTGGAGGCGGCGCAGGCCGGCGCGGCGGGTTATCTGCTGAAGGAGACGCTGCGCAAGGATCTGCTGGACACGATCCGCGCGGTGCACGCCGGTGGGCGGCGCTTCCCCTCAGCGCTGGCCATGCAGCTCGCCGAGCATGTGGCGGATCAGCACCTGACGGGCCGCGAGACGACGGTGCTGAAGCTGGTGGCGGAAGGCCGTTCGAACAAGCGCATCGGCGGCCAGCTCGACATCGCCGAAGGCACGGTCAAGGCGCACATGAAGAGCATCCTCGGCAAGCTCGCCGCGAGCGACCGCACGCATGCGGTCACGATCGCGGTGAGGCGGGGGATCATCGATCTCTGACCTATGACCTTCTGCTCGCCCGCCCTGCGCAGAAGACGATGTCCGGGATGAGCCCACCCAACTCGACCTCGACCTCGACATCGACGGGCGCGCCTGGAAACGGCGCGTTCGATCCCTCCGTCACCGCCCAGGCCTGGGCACACGGCTGGGCGATCTCCCGCAGCACGCCGGCGCCGGTCGAGCGCTCCGGCTACCTCCAGATCCATGTCGGCAAGCCGGAGCAGATCACGCGCTACGTCTTCCCTCGCTTCGATCCCGACGTGCTTCGGAAGCTCATCGCTACCGAGGCCGGTCCCGGCATCTGGCTGAAGATCTGCGCGCCGTCGCAGGAGGTGTCGCCCCTGCTCTCCAGCGACTGGACCGTTCATGAGCCGGAGTTCCTGATGCGCGTCATGCTCGCAGGAAGCGACGGCCCGGTCGTTGCCGGCTATCGCGTCCAGACCGAACGGACCGGCGCGCTCGCGTTGACGAAGGTCTTCGCCGGCTCAGGCGAGCTGGCGGCCAGCGGCCAGGCCGCGATCGACGGCGCGTTCGCGACCTTCGATCAGATCGTCACGGTGGAAGCCCACCGGCGGAGGGGGCTGGGTCGGCTCGTCATGAGCGCGTGGTCGAATGCAGCCCGCGATGCCGGCGCTCGTCACGGCGTGCTGGTGGCCACCGAAGCCGGCGCCGCGCTGTACCAGGCGCTCGGCTGGGCGCTGGTCTCGCCGGTCACGGCCGCGTCGTGTTCCGGCGGCGCTCCCGCAGCATGAACAGGTAGAGCCCTTCGACCTTTTCGCGCGCCCACGGCGTCTTGCGCAGGAACTTCAGGCTGGACTTGACGCTCGGCTCGAAGGCGAAGCAGCGCAGCGGGATGCGCTCGTCGAGACCGTCCCAGCCGTATTCCGCGGCCAGCTCGGTCACGATGGTTTCCAGCGTCAGGCCGTGCAACGGGTTGCGCGGTTGCTCTTGCGGCGGTTGCGGCGGCGGGGCGGAATCGGTCATGAATGGATTGTCGCCGGTCGCGAAGGCCGCCCGGCGTCGCCGGAGCGCGAGCGCCCGCGTGTTACCTTCATCGGCATGAGCACGAATTTCCCTGACGAAGAACGCCCCATCATCCAGGAGCCGCGCACGTGGCAGGACGAGCGCTGGACCGCGCAGGTCATCAAGAACGAGGACGATGAAGGCTGGGCCGTCGCGATGACGCTGATCGGCGAGGCGGAGCCGGCGTTGGTCGGTCCCTGGACCATGGGTCGCGACAAGAAGAACCCGAAGCTGCTGGACGCAGCGGCGTTCCATACGCTGGTGAAGACGGCCTCGGAGGTGCTGCGTCGGCATGAGCAGCAGTTGCACGCGCGGCTGCATAAGAGCGTGAAGCTGGATACGGCGAACGGGCGCGTGCAGGTGCTGCTCGACATCGTTCCGGATGAAGACAACCCGTATGCGACGCTGACTGCGTTGAACGACGACGGCGAGCAGCTCGCGCAGGTGCGCGTGGCGGCCGGGTTCAAGTTCAATGAGACGAGCGCGGCGGCGTGGGTCGAGAACGACTTCCTGAAGCCCTGAGGTCGGTTCATGCGTGAGGCCGCTGGCCCTCACCCCTGCCCTCTCCCGCAAGCGGGAGAGGGAGCAAGAGGGGCTCAGGTGTACTTCTTCTCCAGCGCGTCCCACTCCGGCTTGTTCACCAGGCGTTGGCGTTCGGCGAACGGGATCACCAGGTTGGGATCCTCGTCGATGCGGCGCTGCGTCTTGAGCACGCCCAGCGCCTTCTGCATCCCGGCCACCGCGCCTTGCAATGCCGCATTGGCGTACAGCACAACGCCGTAGCCCATCTGCTGCAGCTCGCTCGCATCGGTGATCGGCGTCTTGCCGCCGATGACCATGTTCATCAGCTGCGGCGTAGCCAGGCGCTGCGGCAGCGCGCGGATCTCTTCCGCCTTGGTCACCGCCTCGACGAACAGGATGTCCGCGCCGGCTTCGGCGAAGCGCTGCGCGCGTTCGATCGCGGCCTCGAAGCCCTGCGTCGCGCAGGCGTCCGTGCGGGCCATGATCAGGAAATCCGGATCACGCCGCGCGTCCACCGCCGCCTTGATCTTGCTCACCGCTTCCTCGGTGGAGATGACCTCCTTGCCGGTGAAGTGACCGCAGCGCTTGGGCGCCACCTGGTCTTCGAGCTGGATGCAGTCCGCGCCGGCGCGTTCCAGCACGCGCACGGTGTGACGCACGTTCAGCGCATTGCCGAAGCCGGTGTCGGCGTCGACGATCAGCGGCAGGTTCACCGCGTCGCGGATGCGCGCGGTGTGGTCGGCGATCTCGGACAGGCCCATGAAGCCCTGGTCCGGCAGGCCGAACCACATGTTGGTCACGCCGGCGCCGGTCACGTAGATCGCCTCGAAGCCGAGGTCCTCGATCACCTTGGCCGACAGCGCGTTGAAGGCGCCCGGCACCAGCACGCCACGGCGTTCGTTCACCAGCGCGCGCAGCGTCTTGCGGGTCGATGTCATGTCAGTTCTCTTTGAATGTCTGAAGTCGAATTCGATACGGAGTCGATGGTCGGGATCAACCGGCGCCGATCACAGCGCCTCGGCGGGCACGCGCACGGTGCCTTCCATCAGGATGCGCGCGCTGCGGCTCATCACCGCCTGAGTCACGCGCCACTGACCACCTTCCTGGACCGCTTCCGCGCCGACGCGCAACGTGCCCGAGGGGTGGCCGAAGCGCACCGCCGGCAGCGCCTTGCCGCCCGCGGCCTCGCACACCAGCGTGCCGGGGATCGCGGCCGCGGTGCCGATGGCCACCGCCGCCGTGCCCATCATCGCGTGGTGCAGTTTGCCCATGGACATCGCGCGCACCAGCACGTCGATGTCGCCGGCCTCGACGGTCTTGCCGGCCGACGAGCGATAGCTCGACGGCGGCGCGACGAAGGCCAGCTTCGGCGTGTGCTGCCGGGTCTTCGCCTCGTCCAGCGTCTTGATCAGGCCCATGTGCAGCGCGGCGTGCGCGCGGATCGCTTCGAGGCGCTTCAGCGCCGCGGCGTCGCCGTTGATCGCGTCCTGCAGCTCGGTGCCCGAGTAGCCCAGGTCCTTCGCATCGACGAAGACCGCCGGAATGCCCGCGTTGATCAGCGTCGCGCGCAGCCGGCCGCCGGGCACGAGGTCCTCCGGCATCGTCAGCACGTCCACGACGTTCCCGGTCGGGAACAGCGCGCCGCCGGCGTCGTCGCCATCGGCGTCGTCATTGCCCGGATCGAGGAAGGCCAGCTCGACCTCCGCCGCCGGGAAGGTCACGCCGTCGAGCTCGAAGTCGCCGCTCTCCTGCACCTGGCCGTCGCGCATCGGCACCTTGGCGACGATGGTCTTGCCGATGTTGGCCTGCCAGATGCGCACGGTGGCGATGCCGTCGCGCGGCAGGGTGGCCGCGTCGATGAAGCCCGCCTGGATCGCAAACGGTCCGACCGCCGCCGACAGGTTGCCGCAGTTGCCGGACCAGTCGACCAGCGCGGTGTCGATCGCCACCTGACCGAACAGGTAGTCGACGTCATGCCCTGGCTGCGTGCTGCGCGAAATGATCACCGTCTTGCTGGTGCTCGACGTCGCGCCGCCCATGCCGTCGATCTGCTTGCCGTAGGGATCGGGGCTGCCGATGACGCGCATCAGCAGCCGGTCGCGCGCGGCGCCGGGCACGCGCGCGGCCTCGGGCAGATCTTCCAGGCGGAAGAACACGCCCTTGCTCGTACCGCCCCGCAGGTAGGTCGCGGGGATCTTCACTTGAGGGAGAAAACTCATGACTGCTTCCGTCGTTATTCCCGATGTTCGCGATGTGCCGTGGAGCGCCGCGCGGCCTCAGGCCGCTTCGGCCGCGGCCAGGAAGTCCTGCGCGAAGCGCTGCAGCACGCCGCCGGCCTGGTAGACCTCGACCTCTTCAGCGGTGTCGAGGCGGCAACGCACCGGCACTTCGATGCGCTCGCCGTTGCGGCGGTTGACGATGACCGTCAGCGTCGCGCGCGGCGACAGCGCGCCGGACACGTCGTAGGTCTCGGAGCCATCCAGTCCCAACGTCAGGCGCGTCGTGCCCGGCATGAACTCCAGCGGCAGCACGCCCATGCCGATCAGGTTGGTGCGGTGGATGCGCTCGAAGCCTTCGGCGACGATCGCTTCCACACCGGCCAGGCGCACGCCCTTCGCCGCCCAGTCGCGCGACGAGCCCTGCCCGTAGTCCGCGCCGGCGATGATGATCAGCGGCTGGCGGCGCTCCATGTAGGTCTCGATCGCTTCCCACATGCGCATGACCTGGCCCTCGGGCTCCAGGCGCGCGAGCGAGCCGGCGACCACGGTGCCGTCGGCCTCGCGGACCATCTCGTTCTTCAGCGTCGGGTTCGCGAAGGTGGCGCGCTGCGCGGTCAGGTGGTCGCCGCGGTGGGTGGCGTAGGAGTTGAAGTCCTCCTCCGGCAGGCCCATCTTGGCGAGGTACTCGCCGGCGGCCGAATCCATCATGATCGCGTTGGAAGGCGACAGGTGGTCGGTGGTGATGTTGTCCGGCAGCACGGCCAGCGCGCGCATGCCGCGCAGCGTGCGTTCGCCGGCCAGCGCGCCTTCCCAATACGGCGGACGGCGGATGTAGGTCGACTGCGCGCGCCAGTCGTACAGCGGCTCGGTCTGGGTGGCCGAGGCCGCGGTGATCGCGAACATCGGCTCGTAGACCTTGCGGAACTGCTCGGGCTTCACACTCGCGCGCACCAGCGCGTCGATCTCGTCGTCCTCGGGCCAGAGGTCCTTCAGGCGGATCTCGCGGCCCTCGACGACGCCGAGCACGTCGCGTTCGATGTCGAAGCGGATGGTGCCCGCGATCGCGTAGGCGACCACCAGCGGCGGCGAGGCCAGGAAGGCCTGCTTGGCGCGCGGGTGGATGCGGCCGTCGAAGTTGCGGTTGCCCGAGAGCACGGCGGTGGCGTAGAGGTCGCGCTCGACGATCTCGCGATCGATGGCGGGATCCAGCGCGCCGGACATGCCGTTGCAGGAGGTGCAGGCATAGGCGACGACGCCGAAGCCCAGCGCCTCCAGGTCGCCGAGCAGGCCGGCTTCTTCGAGGTACAGCGTGACCGCGCGCGAGCCGGGCGCCAGCGAGGTCTTCACCCACGGCTTGCGCGTCAGGCCCAGGCGACGCGCGTTGCGCGCGAGCAGCGCGGCGGCGATGACGTTGCGCGGGTTGCTCGTGTTCGTGCAGCTGGTGATGGCCGCGATGATCACGGCGCCGTCGGGCATGCGGCCGGGTTCTTCGGTCCACGGGCCGGCGATGCCGCGCTCGGTCAGCGCGGAGGTCGGCAGGCGGCGATGCGGGTTCGACGGACCGGCCATGTTGCGCACGACGCTGGCCAGGTCGAACTTCAGCACGCGCGGGTAGACGACGCCGGACAGCGTGTTGCCTTCACCGGACCAGAGTCCTGCTGCCTTCGCGTAGGTCTCGACGAGCTGGACCTGCGCTTCCTCGCGCCCGGTCAGGCGCAGGTAGGTGAGCGTCTGCTCGTCGATGGCGAAGAGCGCGGCGGTGGCGCCGTATTCGGGCGCCATGTTGGAGATGGTGGCGCGGTCGCCGAGCGTGAGGCCGGAGACGCCTTCGCCGTAGAACTCCAGGTAGGCGCCGACGACCTTTTCCTTGCGCAGGAACTCGGTGAGCGCGAGCACCAGGTCGGTGGCGGTGATGCCGGGTTGGCGGCGGCCGGTGAGCTCGACGCCGACGATGTCGGGCAGGCGCATCCACGAGGCGCGGCCGAGCATCACGTTCTCCGCTTCCAGCCCGCCGACGCCGACGGCGATCACGCCGAGCGCGTCGACGTGGGGCGTGTGGCTGTCGGTGCCGACGCAGGTGTCGGGATAGGCGACGCCGCGGTCCACGTGCACGACGGGCGACATCCGCTCCAGATTGATCTGATGCATGATCCCGTTCCCCGGCGGGATCACGTCGACGTTGCGGAACGCCGTGCGGCACCACTCGATGAAGTGGAAGCGGTCCTCGTTGCGGCGGTCCTCGATCGCGCGGTTCTTCTCGAAGGCTTGAGGATCGAAGCCGCCGCACTCGACGGCCAGCGAGTGGTCGACGATCAGCTGCACCGGCACGACCGGGTTCACCTTGGCGGGATCGCCGCCCTGGTCGGCGATCGCGTCGCGCAGGCCGGCCAGGTCCACGAGCGCGGTCTGGCCGAGGATGTCGTGGCAGACCACGCGCGCCGGGTACCAGGGGAAGTCGCGATCGGCCTTGCCGTCGGCGAGCTGCAGCAGGCAGTCGTCGAGCGCGGCGGGTTCGCAGCGGCGCACCAGGTTCTCGGCGTGGACGCGGGCGGTGTAGGACATGCGTTCCCACGCGCCGGGGCGCAGCGCCTCGACGGCGGCGCGCGCGTCGAACCAGTCGAGCGCGGTGCCGGCCAGCGGCTTGCGCCAGGTCTCGTTGAGCGGGATTGCGGAGGCGATGGTGGGTGCGGGCGTCGTGGCTGGCATCTCTGAAACTTCTCTCATGCGGTCATCGCTGTCGACGGGATCGGGGTCACCTCAAGGGCGCTGTGCCAGCGGGACGAAGACCTGGTCTTCCGGGCCGGTGTAGACGGCGCTGGGTCGGATGATCTTGTTGTCCTGGCGCTGCTCGACCACGTGGGCGGACCAGCCGCTGGTGCGGGCGATGACGAACAGCGGGGTGAACATGGCGGTGGGCACGCCCATCATGTGATAGCTGACGGCGCTGAACCAGTCCAGGTTGGGGAACATCTTCTTGGCGTCCCACATGGTGCGTTCGAGGCGTTCGGCGATGTCGTACATCTTGGTCGAGCCGGCGTCCTGGGACAGGTGGTGGGCGACCTTCTTGATGACCTCGTTGCGGGGGTCGGAGACGGTGTAGACGGGGTGGCCGAAGCCGATGACGACTTCCTTGGCCTCGACGCGGCGGCGGATGTCGGCCTCGGCTTCGTCGGGGGTGTCGTAGCGCTTCTGGATCTCGAAGGCGACCTCGTTGGCGCCGCCGTGCTTGGGGCCGCGCAGGGCGCCGATGGCGCCGGCGATGGCCGAGTGCATGTCGGAGCCGGTGCCGGCGATGACGCGGGCGGTGAAGGTGGAGGCGTTGAACTCGTGCTCCGCGTAGAGGATCAGCGAGGTGTGCATCGCGCGTTCCCAGCTCTTGGTGGGCGGCTTGCCGTGGAGCAGGTGCAGGAAGTGGGCGCCGATGGAGTCGTCGTCGGTCTCGACCTCGATGCGGCGGCCGTTGCAGGCGAAGTGGTACCAGTACAGCAGCATCGAACCCAGCGATGCCATCAGCCGGTCGGCGATGTCGCGTGCGCCGGGCAGGTTGTGGTCGTCCTTCTCGGGGAGCGAGCAGCCGAGGGCGGAGACGCCGGTGCGCATCACGTCCATGGGGTGGGCGGCGGCGGGCAGGGTTTCGAGCGCGTCCATGACGGCGGCGGGCAGGCCGCGCAGGGCCTTGAGCTTGTCCTTGTAGGCGCGCAGTTCGGCGACGTTGGGGAGCTTGCCGTGGACGAGCAGGTGGGCGATTTCTTCGAACTCGCAGCGTTCGGCGAGTTCGAGGATGTCGTAGCCGCGGTAGTGCAGGTCGTTGCCGGTGCGGCCGACGGTGCACAGGGCGGTGGTGCCGGCGGCGACGCCGGACAGGGCGACGGACTTCTTGGGCTTGAAGGCGGGGGCGGCTGCCGCGTTCGCGGTCGTGGTGTCGCTCATGGGGATGTCTCCTGGAGGGGGTATTCGAAAAGGGGAATGGCTCAGAGGCCCGATGCAGTCGAGGTTAGCGGCTGCGGCTCGGACGGCGTGCGAGGGGTGATTCGGCAAGGCTTGCCGGCGGCGACGGCGACCATCTCGAAGGTGGCGCGGAGGACGTCGGAAGGGGCCGCATTGTCGATGCGGGCGTGGACCTCGACGGTCATCGAGGTGCCGCCGACGCGGGTCACGCCGGAATGAATGTGGAGGACGGAGCCCACGGGGACCGGGGCGAGGAACTGCACGTCCTTCACGGCCACCATGACGATGTCCTGGTGGCAGAAGCGCGTCGCGACCATGTGGGCGTTCTGGCCGAGCCAGGAGAGCGCCTCAGGGCCGAAGAGGGTCCCGTAGTGGTTCGCGTGACGCGGCAGCACCAGCTCGCTGCGAAGCATCTCCGTCGAAGAAGCGCTCGACAGCGCTGAAGGCCAGTCCATTGCAGGTTGTGAAATTGGCAAGTTCACAATGTTCGCAGCGGATGGGCCAGGGGGCAACGATGAAGTTGCGATGGATTGCGAAGGGATGGAGGCAGGCTTGCGAAGTTTGTAAAGTTGAGAGGCACCTCACCTCCGATTCGACAGAGGCGCAGTACCCAGCACGCGGCGCCCCCGAAGCTCATCGCATGGGACATCCGCCGGTCTTGCTCTGGTCGGTTGAGCATCCTATGTTCGGGCCCGCTCCATCGCGCTCCCTGACAGCGCATCGACAAACGATATGAGGCGGAATTGCCGCTGACAGTGCATGATGAGACGTCGCTTGGCGATTCAACTCTCGTGGAGATTCTCTTGTGGCAACCAAGTCCCTGCCCTGGCCGCGAGTAGACGTAGGAGATCATCTGCAACCAGCAGCAGTGCTGGAAATGCGCAGTGTCCTAGAGGCAGCATTCGGCACGCCAAGTGCAATGACGGATCTGTTGTCGGGCCTCAATCAGAAATTCATCCGCTTCCACGCGATGAATGCGGCCTTTCCGGAAGCCGTGACGGCTGTTGTCCAAATTGCGAGCCAGGAGAATTGGTGGCGGGAACTGTTGGCTGCGGCCCGACAGGCGCGGCCAAGAGATCCCGCACTGGCCGCGTTCGCTGAAGAGTTTGATCTATCGCCAGTGCCAATCGACGGAAATGGACAGCGCATCGAACCGGCCTCCTTCGAAAAGATTGTGCGCGCCGGCAACAGCATGATGGATGTTGCGGTCTGGCGCTCTCGGTTAGGCGAGGTCGAAGCATGCATTTGCCGCGTGGAGTGTCCGCCGGGAAGTCCCAGAGGTACTGGCTTCCTGGTGGCGCCCGGCGTTGTGATCACAAATTACCATGTCGTCGAGCCACTGATTGCCTCCAAATGGAGACGAGCAGACGTCGCTCTTCGCTTCGACTACAAGGTGAAACCTGACGGCTTATCCGTCGACGCGGGAACCGTCTATCACTTGGCCGAAGATTGGCTGATCGACTCGAGCCCCTACAGCCAATTTGACCTGACTGCGAATCCCACCGGAGAGGCTTCACCCGAAGAACTCGATTACGCCTTATTGGCAGTTGCAGGTGCGCCAGGCGATGTGCTTCTTGGCGCAGGCACAAACGCGACCAGTCGCCGCGGGTGGATTAAGGTTCCGCCCGCGACCGATGTTCCGGACTTCAATGGTGAGAAGGCCCTCTTCATCGTCCAGCACGCCGACGGAAAACCGATGCAGGTAGCCATGGACACGGAGGCCATCGAGGGCGTGTTTGGCAATGGGTCTCGGCTGCGGTACTCAACGAATACGCTGCCCGGCTCTTCAGGCTCGCCTTGTTTCAGCAGCAACTGGCACTGGGTCGCGCTACACCACAGCGGCGACCCCAAGTACTCTGCACCGGGCCAACCGTCACGCTACAACCAAGGAATTCTCGTCTCATCCATCGTTCACTTGCTCGAAAAGCGCGGCAAGCTGAAATTCCTGTCGTGAGCGGCAGACATGGCCTACGTCAGACTCTCCGACCGGCAGCAACTGGAGCTTCAAGAGGCTCTATTCGCAGCATTTGGCGAGACCTTCGCTGATCTGATTCGAGGCTTGAATCGCAATCCGGAGCGATACAGAGTGCGAGGCAACACTCAGGTGCAGGACATTCTTGCCACGGTGAAAGCCGCAGAGCTCGAGTTATGGCTCGGCGAGATGGTTTTCCTAGCAGCAGAATCGCGACCCAACGACAAACGCCTTGCCGCGATCCGATTGGATCTAACCAACGCGTCACTGCCGATCACTTTCGACCCTTACGAGATGTGCTGCCTAACGGGTGACTACATCATGGTCAATCGTTCGCGGCTTCGGGCTGTCTTGAAGGCGATGAGCGCGCACAACGCGAAGAGGATATTGGTAGTCCGCGATCTGCTGCCTTGCGCGACAGAGGCGTTGACTGGAACGAAAACCGGCAAGAGCCTGACGGTGCAGTTCATCTCTGCACTGAGCCAGCAACTCGGAACCTTCGAGTTCATCTGGATCGACCTGCGCGCGTTCAAGGACCATGTCGGACCCAGGAACGACATCGCGCCGATCGATCTTGCAAAAAGGCTCGTTCGACTTCTTGGCTACAGCACCACTCTCGTGCCAGACCCACCTTCGGACGCCCAATGGTCCCGCTGGAATCTCGATTTCTGCGATGGCCTCGAGGCGCGGGCGAAGACCGACCCAAGACAGATGTGGCTCGTTGTCGACGAGTTCAACAAGGTCGCGCTTTCACAGGAAACGATCGACCTGATCAAACAGTTGGCCGATCGCATTCGGGTAACCCTGCCGCAGTTCCGCCTCATGCTTCTAGGCTTTCGCGACACCCTCTCCCCGCAGGTTCATCCGCACGTCGAGGAAGACCCCGTGGAACGAAGAGTCAGCGCCGCAGAGGTGATCAAATTCTTCAGGCGCGCACTAAGCCAACGACAGATCGTCGCAAACGACGAGTTGATCGTCAACGCGGCCGCCAATACGCTTGGCGGCCTCGACCCCGATCTAGAAGATTATCTGGAAGAGTTGGGGCGGCGCACCCGAAAAGAGCTCATGTTCTTGGCTGAAACAATCACCGCTGGCAGCAACGGCGCCCTCGAAGAGGGGCTGTCCAACGACCATCATCCGTGAGAGTTTCCATGACCAACGAATCTCCGGATGACTCTGCACCCGATGCGATCGATATCGCTCGCTTGGCCGAGCTTGTCGAACGACGCATTGCCAACAGCGCATCGCCAACGCCCGTGTCGGTCGCACTTCCCGCGAATGGTTATGAGGATGCAGCAGCTGTTCTAGCATGGTTCGAGCCCCAATCGCTGACCCCTCTGGGGACGATTCCGAGCGACGAGAAGACCCGCAAGGATCTGATGGATCAGCTGCTTCTGGCCTCAACTCCAATCACGGATGCCGAGGGCATCAGGCGATGGGCGTTGCGGCCAACGCGTCGTGTGGCGCGCTTGAGAGCACTTCGTCAGACCGGCACGGTGCGCCATGCATTGGCAGCAAATCCGGACCGGCCGGCCGAGGCGACGCAAACTGCACTAACGTTTGGCCTGTCCGGCAAGGAGATCCCCATTCGGAACGCCTCGCTGCTCGACCTGAAGGCATTCCTTGAAGTCGCAAACTGGCTACAAGCCGCTGGCATCATCGGCATTTCTCCGACCACTGTTGAGATCTCGAGCTGGATCGATTGGCGTACGCTACTGCAGCCGTTCGATCACATTGCTGGCGACAACTTCAGGGGCCGCACCAGCGAATTGAATCAGCTTCGTTCGTTTGCAGATGTGGTGCAACCCCAGACCTTGGCGGACAGCGGGCGCCGATTCGTCGACTTGGTGGGGACCGTCTCGCAGACCTATTTACTCAGGCGATCTCCAAAGGTGGCGCTTGTGATCTCCGGACCAGGAGGTGTAGGCAAGTCCACATTGGTTGCAAGATTTCTCCTAGAACACGCGCAAGCGCACGAGGTAGATCGTTTTCCGTTTGCTTACCTCGACTTTGATCGGCCCGATCTCGTTGCAGACGAGCCGCTCACCTTGTTGACCGAAACCGTCCGGCAGCTCGGCATCGAATACCCGGAGGTTCGGGGCAAATGCGAGCTCCTTCGCCAGGGTTGGCTACTCCAACTCGCGGAACGCGACGCGCGGTCCGGGGCGACACCCGCTCCACTAGAGCGCATTCGCGTTGCAGCCGTGCGCGACGCGGTCCAGGTCATCCGTGGCCTCGCTGGGGGCACACGGCCCATCCTTCTGGTGTTGGACACATTTGAGGAAGTTCAATATCGCGGCGAACATGCCGTCAACGAGATCTGGAGGCTTCTCACTGAACTGAGAGCACAGATTCCGGCCTTGCGTATCGTCATCGCGGGTAGGTCAGAGGTCGAACAGCCATCCATTGTCTCAATGACGCTGCAAACATTTGATGAGCCGTCTGCCGTTGGATATCTGCGGGCGAAGGGAGTTGAGAGTGAACCGCTTGCGAAGCGCATCTTTCGCCTATTTGGTGGTAGTCCTCTAACGCTGAAGCTTGCAGCCGATGTGGCGAAGCTAGAGCAGGGATCGAGCGCTCTCGAATCAATCGACCTTAACGAAGGTTTCGGCAAGCGCCTGAGCAACGAGTACGTCCAGCGCCAGCTCTACCACCGAGTTCTCAAGCACATCCACGATCCCGAAGTCCGCAAGCTCGCACATCCTGGACTGCTGCTGCGGCGTATCACGCCTGATTCCATTCAGACAGTTCTGGCAGAGCCCTGCGATGTGGTCGTGCGCGACATCGGCGATGCGGAAAGACTATTCCAGGAACTACGGCGTGAAGTCTCGCTCGTTCGCATGGAAACCGACGGATCACTCCGGCATCGCCAGGATCTTCGCTCGCTGATGTTGGATGCGTTGCACCGAGATGACCCCAAGAAGGCGCGGACCATTCACGCTCGCGCTGTCGCGTTCTACGAAACGATGGACGGCGATACCGAGCGTGCCGAAGAAATCTATCATCGCCTGTGGCTTGATGACCCACTCGAGCAAATTGCAGCGCGCTGGAAGCGCGGCATTCGCTCCGGGCTGCAAGGCGCCGCTGCGGAGTTCGATCCAAGACGGCGCGCGTTTCTCGCCGCCATGCTCGATGTGCCCGTAGACGCCGAAGCCAGGCGAGCTTCACGGCTCGAAGACTGGGAGGTGATAGCGTCGCGGCAGGCTCGTGATCTGCTTGCGGGCGGTGACCCTCAGAGCGCTCTTGACGTTCTTGCAGAACGCGTTGAACGAACGATCGGGAGCCCAGCCTTGATTCTGCAAGCAAGGGCTTGGCTGGCCCTGGGTCGTCACGACGAAGCGGTCAGTCATCTCGATGGCGCATTTGCGCGAGCTCACTCCGCTCCTAATATGGAAGCAGCCACGCGAATCGCTCTCGCATTGGGCGAGGTGATCATCCAAGCTGGCGCCTCGAAGTACGGGAAGATTGCCCTGGCAAGACTGGAGTGGGTCAACCAGTCGGCAACAAAATCGATCGACCGTATCGCGTCAAGAGCGATGTTCGCCTTCGTAACGGAGATGCTGGGCCAAGAAGAGCTGTTCCGCAGCAACGAGCATGAACTAAATCAGCTTGTTGTCGGTCTTAGCGCGTCAACCCTGGCCCGATCGCGCACGACGGCCTACTGGGCTGGCGCGGCGCCCGGAATATTCGTCGATACGAGATTGCTCGCTGTCACCAGGGCGGTCGGCGTTCCACGAGCATCCGATGCACGAATGCGGCACCTCGGTTTCTCGTTAGCACGAGCGGACATTAGCCACTCACAGCAGAATGGCCTTGAGCCGGGTGCTTTTGCCAGACACTCGGCCGTCCCACTTGTCGGTTCGATCACAGACTCTTGGAGTGCGTACGTCGTCGAGGCAACATCGGCCCAGCTCAAATCATGTGTACTGGAAGCGCTTGCCCTCGGCCCGCTCGACGGTGCACGGGCTGCTATCGAGTCTGCATTGCAAGGGGTCATGGCCGAAGAGGTAGGCGTTGGTGAACTCACCTTCAGAAGAGACTCTTTGGTGTCATCGCGTGACGCGACGGTTGTTCCGGAAGTGGTGCCCAGTGAACACCGGATGGCGTTGGTTGACGCGATCGAATCCACTTGCACGCTAGAAGAGCTGCGCGCCATCTTGCGCCGACGTCTTGATCGCGTAATCGATGCCTATTCGTTGACCGCCACTCTGCGCGACACGGCGTTGGTGATCGTCAATGCCGCTGCGGACGGCCAATGGATTCTGCATCTGGCTGCCGCCTTGGTCGATGCAAAACCGGACAGCCATCAGATGGCAGCGGCTGCGTCGGCACTGGGTCTTTCGACACTCACCGGAGATGCATCCCTCGTCGATGCGCTGCAGCAGGAGATCGGCCGCACGAGTGACTTCTTTCTACGCAGCGATTGGATGCAAAGACTCGCGCAAATTGACCGTGCGACCTGCATCGTTGAGATCGATGGTGTTCCGCACGGAACTGGCTTTCTGGTGGCAGCTGACTTGATATTGACGGCACGCAGGATTGTCGTTAACGCGAACGGCGAACTTCGCCGCCCGATCTCGTTTCGATTCGACTATCGTGCAAGCAAAAGTGGTGTGGCCATCAGTAACGGCTCTGTTTTCCCATGCCTTGCAGAGGTTCCTATGAGGATGGGCAGTCAGTTTCCTCCTTTCGTGCTCTTGCGTGCCGACGCGGCGCCTGGAGCACAACCTGTTGGCGGCGCGGTGACCGAGTCATCAGCCGGCATTCGGCGCTGGCTTCAGATCCCAAGCGTGCGTATATCGCAGGATATGCCCCTTGTGATTTGCAGTTTCGCGCGCGGACTGGCGCTGCGCATGTCCGTTGGCGTCGTGGAATCAATCGATCCCCTTACCTACCGCATCGACACCCCGAGCGGGTCGACCGGTGCACCATGCTTTGATGCCAGAACACTGCGTTTGGTGGCAATGAACTTGACGCGCACGGCGGACCCCACCATTCGGGCCGGCGTGCGCATCGACAAGATCGCATCCCACGCGCGAATCCTGGCGGACGAATCGAATCTAGTAGATCCAACCTGGTAAATGCCTGGCATGTCACCGCTCGTCAGCACAAGCTAGCCTCAAGAATTGGCTCACTCTCGAAAAATCCGTCCGCTCAGTTGGCCTCCACTGTCGATCCTGTAAAGCACGTCGGCCCAGGTGCAAGTCGCTAGCGAGACCTTCATCATATTTGCCCGTCTCGCTGCGCAATGCCATTCGGCATAGTCGGCGGGGGCAGGTCTTGCCGCGGTGTTATATCGCCCCCAACTCCACGTCATCGATCGCCTGCTGGAACGTTTGCGCGGGTAGCCGGTATCAGTGCGGTACCACCACCTTCCCCATCACCAAATCCGGCAACCCCGTCGCGATCCCCGGGAAGATGCAGATCAACAGCACCGCCAGCAGCATGAGGACGACAAACGGCAACACTCCCCAAATGATGTCCCTCAGGTCGATATCCGGCGCGATGTTCTTGATCACGAAGATGTTCAACCCCACCGGCGGGTGAATCAGCCCCGTCTCCATCACGATCGTCATCAGGATCCCGAACCAGATCAGATCGAACCCCGCCGCCTTCAGCGGCGGCAGGATGATCGGCGCCGTCATCAAGATGATGCTCACCGGCGGCAGGAAGAACCCCAGCAGGATGACCATCAGCAGCACTGCCGCCAGCAGCACCCACTTGGACAGGTGCATGCCGACGATCCACTCCGCCACCGCCTGGCTGATGTGCAGGTAGCTCATCACGTACGAGAACAGCAGCGACATGCCGATGATGAACATCAGCATGGTCGACTCCTTCAAGGTCGACGTGAGGATGGGCGCCACGTCCCGCGGCCGCCACACGCCGTAGATCACCGCGATCAATCCCAGCGCCAGCAGCGCGCCCAGACCCGCCGTCTCCGACGGTGTCGCGAAGCCGCCGTACAGCGCCACCATGACGCCGATCAGCAGCAGCACGAAGGGCACCACCCGCGGCAGCATCTCGAACTTCTGACGCGTGGTGAAGGTCTCCTTCGACAGCAGCGCTGAGGCCGCGCCGGTGCGATTGAATTCGGCC
>NZ_DASVNZ010000212.1:0-15188 GCF_036486225.1 Roseateles sp.
AGTTCCGCGGATGCGCCTTCCTCAACGGCGTCGGCGAGATGGGGCCGACTCTGCCCGACGTGGTCGAGGTGACGCGCCGCCACAAGCAGGACATGACGGACGCGATCGCCGGATTGCTGCCGGCGTCACGGCAGCGGAAGAAGATCGCCGCCGCGCTGTCCGTCGCGGTGGACGGGGCGATCGTGCAGGCGCAATACGCGGAGGACGCCGTGTCGGTGTTGAAGGGGCTGCAGGCACTCGTCGACGCAACAACGGCGGCGACGACGGCGGCCTAGCCTGCGGCCAGTCGCAGCGCTGCGTCGCGATCCGGCATCGCCGTCCGTGCGCCCACGGCACCGACCGCCAGGCTCGCCGCCGCGCACGAGAAGCGCAAGCCCGCACGAAGCGGTTGACCTTCGAGCCAGGCGAGGATCAGCGCGCCGTTGAAGGTGTCGCCGGCACCGGTGGTGTCGACGGCGTCGCGCGGGAAGCCCGGCTCGTGGGCCATCTCGCCGGTCGCGGCGATCGCGATGGCGCCTCGCGCGCCGCGGGTCGCCGCCATCAGCAGAGGCGGGGAGGGAAGTGCCGCTTGCAGTTCCTGCAGCGCGCGGAGCGCGTCGTCCGGGGAGCCGTGCGCCGCGGCGCCGTTGCCGTTCCCGATGCCGTGCAAGGCGCGCGCATTCAGCAGCACGATGTCCGCCAGCGCGGCGCGCGCCAGGACCGCGTCGCGGTCCCCGGCCACCACCGGATCGATGTCGATCGCCAACAGCGTTTGCGTCTCGGCCGCGAGCTGTCGAAGCCGGCGAAGTTCAGTCAGGTCGGCGGGCGTCGCGAGCACGACGCGGCTCGTCGACAGCGCCGCGCGCAGCGTCGCGTCGTCCATCGCCTCGGCGATCAGCGGCATGACGACGAGCGCGGCGTCCCCGCCGGTCGGGCGCATCGCGATGGCCAGGCCGGTGGACCGTCCCGGGAGCGTTTCGAGATGGCGCGTGTCGACGCCGTCCGTCTCGAAGGCGGCACGCAGCTGCCGGCCGGCGTCGTCGTCGCCGACCTGCCCCAGGACCGCCGCCCGTCCGCCGAGCCGCGCCAACGCGCAGGCGGCGTTGGCCGTCGTGCCGCCCGCGAATCGACCGCGCAGCCGGCCCAGGACCTTCTCGCCGGCACGCGGCGGCGACGCCACGTCCACCACCAGATCCGCGCAGGGATTGCCCAGCGCCAGCAGATCCCAGCGCCGGTCCGTGCTCACGAGAGCCCGCTCGTGCGCGTGATCCGCGCGTTGTACCGATAGCTGGAGACGTACTTCATCTCGCAGTACTCGATCGGTTCGCGGCGTTCCGACAGCGTGATGCGCTCGCACATCAAGAGCGCCGCGCCTTCCGGCACCTGCAGCAGCCGCGCGTCCTCGGCGTCGGCCAGTCCGCCGAACAGGTTCTCGACCGCCTCGACCGGCTCGAAGCCGGCCCGCTCCGTCAACAGCCGGTACAGCGAGGTTGTCTGTTCGACCTCCCCCTTCGTCAGCTTGACGCCGCGCGGCAGCGGGAACCAGGCGTCGTGCAGACCCACCGGCGCGCCGTCGGTCAGACGTACCCGGCGCACGCGGGTCAGCGGCTGGCCGGGCTCGATCCGCAGCAGGGCGGCGATGCCCATCGGCGCGGCCACCTGCTCGACCGTCAGCACCAGGTTGGACGGCGCGCCGCCGCGGTGCACCGTGTCCTGCGAGAAACCGTCGATGAAGCGCGACATCCGGCGCACCAGCGCCGGCGCGACGAAGGTGCCGCGGCCGTGGTCGCTATAGACGACGCCGCGTTCCTCCAGGAAGCGTACGGCCTTGCGGACCGTGTCGCGGCTGACCTCGTGCTGTTCGGCGAGGTCGCGTTCCGAGGGCAGGGCCTGGTGATCGCCCAGCGTGCCGTCATCGATGGCGTGGCGGATGGCATCGGCCAACTGCCGATAACGCGGCGCGGCCGCGTCGGAAGGTCGTTCGCTCAAGGGAAGTCTCCGCGCCCGGGCACCACGCGCCGGGGGCTCATGTCATGGTCGACTCATCCTAGCATGGTACGTACCAACGGCTATCAGACACGACGCCGCTGCCCAGATGTCGGCGGCCCGCGCGCGGATCACAGAGTTCAGTGTCCATTCTGTGAAATCCACAAAGGTGGACTGCAGGCACGGGGTTCATCATCAACTGGTACGTACCACGATACATTTCGGCCGGTCGATCCACCCCCTCTCCAGTCCCTTCCCATTCCCGTCCTCAATCGCGTCCACCGCGCCTCGGAGTCTGCATGCGCCGCCCCGTCCTCTCCCTCACCGTGCTGGCCACCTCGATGGCCGGACATGTCCCGACCGTCCTGGCCCAGGAAGCGGTCCCGCTCGCCGCCGCCGCGTCGGCGCCCGCCGAAACCACCCGCTCGATGGGGCAGGTCGTCGTCTTCGGCGAGGCCGTCGGCGTGCGCCAGACCCGCGCCAACGTGAAGATCGGCGCCGTCGACCTGGACCAGTATCCGCCGGGCGTCAGCGCCGACAAGGTGCTGGAGCGCGTGTCCGGCATCCAGGTCGGGTCGTCGAACGCCTTCGGCGGCGACGGCTTCGAGAGCACCATCAACATGCGCGGCTTCGGCAAGGACAGCATCGGTTTCTCGATCGACGGCATCCCCAACGGCCGCACGACGCTGGGCGGCGGGTCCGTGCCGACGCGCTACTTCGATTCGAGCAACCTTGCCGCAGTCGACGTGTCGCAATCGGCCGGCGTGATCGGCGCGCCGTCGCACCAGGCGCTGGCGGGCCACATCAACTACCTGACTCAGGATCCGGAGCGCCGCTTCGGCCTGCGCGCCGAAGCCGCCGCCGGCAGCGCCGAGTACGGCCGCCTCTACGCCCGCATCGATTCGGGCGAGATCGCACCGGGTGTCACGAGCTACCTCAGCGTGTCCAAGCAGCAGTGGCAGGTCTCGTACGTGGACGATCCGGCCGGCCACAACACGCGCGACCACGTCGACTTCAAGGTGCTGGCCAAGCTCGGTGAGGACACCGTGCTGCGCCTGCGCGGCAGCTACAACGACCGCGACGAGACCAGCGGCACCAACATCGTCACGCTCAAGCAGTTCAACACCGATCCCAGGCACGACGGCTACACCGATACGTGGACCGGCGTGCCGGCCACCGACCGCAACTATCGCGGCTTGAAAGGCAATCCGCGCACGGATCGGATCGGCTACGCGGACCTGAGCACCGCGCTGCCGGCGGGGCTGAAGCTGTCGACCAAGGTCTATGTCCACTCGCAGGACGGCGTGGGCAAGGAGACCGGCCTGGGCAACGGCGGCTTCCCCGGCCTCGACGGCAAGGCGACCAGCCTCTACTTCCGTGCCAACGCCTACGACATGACCCGGCGCGGCGCGCTCGCCGAGCTGTCGGGCCGCGTCAACGACTGGCTCGACTGGCGCGCCGGCGCCTGGTACGAGCGCTACACACGCTCGCAGCTGCGCAGCTGGTACCCGATCCTCGACGAGTCGTCCGGACCGGCGACCGCCGCGACCGCCGACGCCGTCAGCGAGGACAAGCACTGGACCAATCGCAGCGCGATGGGCTACCTGGCCAACCGCACGACGTTGATGGACGGACGGTTGAAGCTCGACTACGGCGTGACCTATCTGGACAACCGTGTCGACTATCGCGCGCCGATCCAGGACTCGAAGACGGCCAAGCTGAACTTCGTGAATCAGGCGCGCGCGGATTCCGGCGTGTTGCCGAAGGCCGGCGGCGTGTTCGCGCTGACCGACGCGACCGAGCTCTTCGCCGGTTATGCGAAGAACGCCGCCACCGTCACCGACGCCACGCTGGAGGGCGGCGCGGCCGCGACGCTGAGCGCGGCGCAGTCGGTCCGCGACATGGACACGGCCAAGGCCTTCGACCTCGGCCTGCGCCACAAGGGCGAGGACTACGCGCTTGGTGCGCAGGTGTTCGCCATCACGTCGAAGGAGACGGTGGCCGCGGACATCGCGGGTTCGCTGCAGTCAGAGAATGTCGGCCAGGGCCGCCGCGTGCGCGGGCTTGAACTGACCGCCAGCGGCCGGATCAACCGATCGATCCGGCTGTACGGCGCGTTCACGTACCAGAAGACCGAGTACCGGCTCGACGACGTCGACGCGCAGGGCTATCCGGTCAAGGGCTTCATCCGCGACGGCGCGGAGCTGGTGGGCATCGCGCCGCGCAACCTGTTCCTCGAAGCGACCTGGCGGCCCACCGACGCGCTGAAGCTGGCGGCCAACGCGCGTTACCTCGGCAGCCGCGCCGGCTACTACGCGAACCCGCGCGTGGCAGGGAGCGGCGTCGACGAGCGCCTGCCGGGCTACGCGCTCTTCGGCGTCAACGGGTCGTACCAGTTCGATCACCTCACCGTCGGCCTCAATCTCGAGAACCTGACCGACAAGCGCTACATCTCCGGCATCGCGCCGGAGCTGATGACGACGGCATCCACCGCCGGACGCTACTTCATCGGCGCACCCCGCACCGTGGTGCTGTGGCTGCGGGCGGAGCTGTGAGCGCACTGCGGCGGGCCTCTGTCGCAGCGTTCTTCGCTGCGTTCGTCGTCGCGACTTCCGGATGCGCCGGTCCGGAGTTCGCGCCGCCATCGGCCTGGCGTCCGGCGCCGATGCAGCTGCGACTCATCGGCACGTGGACGGTGCCGTCCACCGCCGGCGGTCCGGACCGGGCGCTCGGCGGAATCTCGGGGCTCGATTACGACGCCGAACGCGACACCTGGTTCCTGATCAGCGACGACCGCTCCGACCATGCGCCGGCCCGCTTCTACACGGCACGAATCGCCGTCGACGCGTCGGCGATCCGATCGGTGGAGATCACCGGCACTGTGTCTCTGCGGCGCTCCGACGGAACCGTCTTCCCGAACGGGAAGCAGGCCGCGGGCGGCGACGAGGCCCCCGACCCCGAGGCGATCCGCATCGACCCCGTCGACGGTCGTCTGGTCTGGTCCAGCGAGGGAGATCCGACGCGAGGCGGTGATCCGTTCGTCCGCGTAAGCGCGCGCGACGGCAGCTTCGTCTCGTCGTGGCCCGTGCCGGACAACTTGCGCTTTGACCGGTCCGACCGGCGCGGCGCGCGTCCCAACCTGACGATCGAGGGCCTCGCCTTCAGTCCCGACGGCCGCTCGCTGTGGATGTCGATGGAGGCGCCGCTCCGCCAGGACGGCGACGTTCCCTCGCTCACCGCGGGCGCGTGGACGCGCTTCTCTCGCGTCTCCCGTGATGGGCACGTGCTGGCCCAGTTCGCCTACCCGCTGGAGCCGATCCGCTTCGCCCCCGAAGACGGCGGCACGCGGGCCGACAACGGCGTCAGCGAACTGCTGGCCACGCCGACGGGCTCGCTGCTGGTTGTGGAACGTTCCGGCAGGGAGACCGCCGGCGGGGCGTACCGTTTCTCGGCGCGGATCTTCGAAGCCGACGCGACCGGCGCGACGGACCTGCGTGGCGTCGAGGCGATCCCGCGCGCGGCGCCTGTGCCGATGCGCAAGCGGCTGGTCCTCGACCTGATGGCGCTCGGGCTGCCGACAGTCGACAACGTCGAGGGGGCCGCCTGGGGGCCGCGGCTGCCCAACGGGCACCGGACCTTGATGCTGGTCTCGGACGACAACTTCAGTCCATCGCAGATCACGCAGTTGATCGCGCTGGAGGTCCTGTCCGAGTAGTTGGCGACCGATCGGTGCGCGACTCGCCCGCGAGCAGTGGGCATCGAGGGGAAACGCCGACGCGGTGGTCCGGACCGACGCCTACGCTGCAAGCGCCGCGGCGGTCCGTCCGCTTTCCAGGGGCGCGCCGCGTCGGACAACTCAACCTCGAAGGAGACCGCGATGGACCGACGTTCCCTGCTCAACACCTCGGCCGTGATGGCCGCCGGCGCCGTGGCCGGCTGCGCACTGCCGGGCCAGGCACAGTCCACGGCCAACACGCCGTTCGCCGTGGCGCAGACGACGATCCCCATCGTCGGCAGCGACCAGCGTTTCCCGGTGCGCCGCATCTACTGCATCGGCCGCAACTACGCGGCGCATGCGCGCGAGATGGGCAGCGACCCGACGCGCGAGCCGCCGTTCTTCTTCCAGAAGCCCGCCGACGCGATCCAGAACGTCGCGCCGGGCACCGTGGCCGATCACCCGTATCCGACGCTGACGAAGAACTACCACTACGAATGCGAGCTGGTGGCTGCGCTGAGCAAGGGTGGGCGCGACATCTCGACGGAGCAGGCGCTCGACCTCGTGTACGGCTATGCGATCGGCCTGGACATGACGCGTCGCGACCTGCAGCGCGGCATGGGCGACCAGAAGAAGCCGTGGGAGATCGGCAAGAGCTTCGACCAGTCGGCGCCGATTGGTCCGATCCATCCGGTCGCGCGGCTCGGCGGTCATCCGTCCAAGGGCGCGATCTGGCTGAAGGTGAATGGCCAGACCAAGCAGGACGCGGATCTGAGCCAGATGATCTGGAGCGTCGCCGAGCAGATCTCGCAGCTGTCGCGCGCCTTCGAACTCAAGCCGGGCGACATCATCTACAGCGGCACGCCGGAGAACGTCGGCCCGGTGGTCAAGGGCGACGTCATCGACTGCCACATCGAC
The DNA here is from genome assembly GCF_036486225.1 of Roseateles sp. Lineage (GTDB taxonomy): Bacteria > Pseudomonadota > Gammaproteobacteria > Burkholderiales > Burkholderiaceae_C > Roseateles. The sequence continues at coordinate 6,599 of NZ_DASVNZ010000212.1, forward strand.
GGCCTGCCGAACCTGGGCATCCGGATCGTCTGACCCCACGCTCAGGCCCGCGGGCAGTGGGACTCACTGGGGCCGGAATGAGGCTTGGGGTCCCTGGAGGGGCGCCCCATGCCTCGTGGAGTGCCCGCGCTTGTCGCACCGCAAGAAGGGGGTGCCTCATTCCGCAGCACTGCAAGCAATTCCCTGCCCTGACAAGCACTTGCAGCATCCTTGCCCGGGCAGCCAACAGACTTGTCCACAGAGCCCGTGGACAGTCTGGCGGTCCGGTGCACAACCGGTGGGCACTGTGAGCAACTGTGGAGAGGGAACGGACTTTGCCCACCGTGATGGGCGGTGACGTCAAGCCCGTCCGGTCGCCAACCGCCCGCGTCTCTGGACTGCCTCGTTTTGAAGCACGGGAAGTTTTTCTTTTGTGAAACAACGGGTTGAACAGGCCCTACAGAGACAGCCAACAGACTTGTCCACAGTTCGCAGGGACAATCCGACGGCTTGCGAAACGGGTGTCGGATAGCCCGTTCGGATCGGTGCCTCATTTCGCGGCACTGCAATGAATTCCGTGCGAAATCAACGGCTTGCGGAATCCCTGCCCGTTGAGCCAACAGAGTTGTCCACAGAAGCCGTGGACAGTGTCAGGGCAGCGAGGCGGGGAGGGTGAGGCGGGCTTCGAGTCCCCCATCGGTCCTGTTGTGGAGGGAGAGGCCTCCCCCCATGGCGGTGGCGAGTTGCAGCGCGATCGCCAGACCCAGGCCGGTGCCGCCGGTGTCGCGGTTGCGAGAGGTCTCCAGGCGGTGGAAGGGTTTGAAGACGGCCTGCAGCTGGTCATCCGGAATGCCCGGACCCCGGTCCAGCACCGCGATCATCAGGCGAGGGGTCGGGTCTTGCGGGTCCTGCGCGCCAGTGCGCGTCACCTGGATCTCGGCCTGGCCGCCGAACGCCAGCGCGTTGTCGATCAGGTTGACCAGGATGCGCTTCAGTGCCTGCGGCTGCGCCATGATCGGCGACCCGGCTTCGCCGCTGAGCGTCACCGCCTCGCCGGCGTCCTCGTAGTCGCCGACGATGCTCGCGAGCAGCGCGTCGGCGTCCAGGCGCGCCGGCACTTCCGAGGTGCCGTGCAGCGTGCGCGCGTAGGTCACGCCTTCGCGGACCAGCACATGCATTGCGTTGAGGTCGTGGTGGAACTTGCCGCGCAGCTCCTCGTCGCTCATCAGGTCGGCGCGCAGGCGCATGCGGGTGATCGGCGTCTGCAGGTCGTGCGAGATCGCGGCCAGGATCTCCACCCGTTCCGCCGTGTAGCCGGCGATGCGCTGCTGCATGGCGTTGAAGGCGCGCGCGGCGTGGGCGACTTCGGCGGGGCCTTCCTCGGGGATCAGCGTGGGCGACAGGTCCGGACCGAGGTCGTCCGCCGCGGCGGCGAGGGTCTTCAGCGGACGTGTCACCAGCCGCACCACCATCCAGCTGCACACCGCCAGCACGATGAGCTGCGCGCCCAGCACCCACATCACCCACTCGGGGATGGGCATGTCGACCCGTTGCGCGTGCACCGTCACCGCCGAGCCGTCGTTGAGGCGCACCAGCAGTTGATAGCGTTTGATGCCGAGCTGCACTGCGCGCTCGATGCGGAAGGGCTGCATCGCCTGCGTCAGCGCGTCGACGAAGGGGCCGTTGAAGTCGGTCCGTTCCACCGGTCCGGCCTTGGGATCGATCTCGTCGGCGAGCGCGAAGCGGTAGTTCGGGCGTTCGAGGCGTTCCAGCCAGGCGCCGCGTTCGGCGACCGGCAGACGGTCCAGCACGGCGATGCCGGTGGCGATGTCGCGCTCGACGCCGGACATCATCAACGCCCGCAGCGCCATCGAGCGCTCCTGGCGGATCGCGACGTAGGCCAGCGCCTGCGCGATCGCGATGCCGAACACCATCAGCCAGAACACGCGCGCGAAGAGCGTGCGCGGCCCGAAGCGGCGCTTCGGCGCCGGCGCCGGCGCGGACGTCGTCGCTCCCGGACGCGCGGCGGTCGAAGCGGACGCGGTGCTCATTCGCCTTCGCCCGCGCCCTCGGCCCCTTCGGACTTCAGCGCGCGCTGGAGGAAGTCCAGGCGGTCCTGGCCCCAGAACAGTTCGCCGTCGAGGACATAGCTCGGCGCGCCGAACAGGGCGGCGTCGATCGCGCGCTGCGTGTTGGCGTCGTACTGCGCGCCGATGTCGTCGGCGGTGGAACGGACCAGACGCTCGGCGGCCAGTCCCTGCTCGCCGAGGATCGCGGTCAGCGTGGTGTCGTCGGCGATGTCGCGCTGCTGCTCCCAGACCGCGCGCAGCAGCGCGCCGGTCAGGCGCATCGCGGCATCGGCGCCGTCGGCCTGGTCGACCGCGATGATCAATCGTGCGGCCTTGTGCGGCGCGACCGGGAAGCAGGCCGGCTCGACGTTCATCGGCAAGCCCAGATGCTGCGAGAAGCGCCGCAGCTCCAGCAGGCGATAGGCCTGACGCTGCGGGGGGCGCTGCGCCAGGGGCAGCCCGCCGGAGACGGCGAACAGCTTGATCAGGTCGATCGGGATCAGCCGCACGGTGGCGCCGGCGTCGCGCGCGATGGCGGCGAAGCGCTCGTGACCAAGGTAGGTCCAGGGGCTGATCGGGGCGAAGAAGTAGTCGATGACGCGGCTCACGAGGGTCTCCAATGCGTTGGGCGACCGCCAATCACCAGCAACTCCGAAGCGTCGGAGAAGCGGTGAAGGCAAGACGCCCTTCTTACTCCCTCTCCCGCTTGCGGGAGAGGGTGGGGGTGAGGGCCAGCGGCCGTGGCAGTGCTGAATCCCGCAGGCCGGTTTATAGGCCCGAGCGTCGTGCTTGTGGGCGCCTTTGTATTGGCGTGTATCCGTGTCCCGCACCGGAGACACAACATTGCCTGTCCGTACCACCGGCGGGGGCGAGGCCGGTACATTGCGCCCATGCAGACCTCCGCGCCCACCCAGGATCATGTGCTGATCGTCGACGACGACCGCGAGATCCGCGAATTGCTCTCCACCTACCTGACCCGCAACGGCCTGAAGGTGACGGCCGTGCCGACCGGCCGCCACATGCGCATCGCGCTGGAGACCGGCACGCCGGTGGACCTGGTCATCCTGGATCTGATGCTGCCGGGCGAGGACGGCCTGTCGCTGTGCCGTGACCTGCGGGCGGGCAAGCACAAGGCGACGCCGGTGATCATGCTGACGGCGCGCGGAGACGAGGCCGATCGCATCCTCGGCCTGGAGATGGGCGCCGACGACTACCTCGCCAAGCCGTTCGCGGCGCGCGAGCTGCTGGCGCGGATCAAGTCGGTGCTGCGGCGCGCGCGGATGCTGCCGCCCAACATGCGCTCGACCGACGAGTCGCCGCGGCTGGCCTTCGGCGAGTGGGTGCTCGACACGATCGAGCGTCACCTGATCGACCAGCAGGGCACGGTGGTACCGCTCAGCGGCGCCGAATACCGCCTGCTGCGCGTGTTCCTCGACCATCCGCAGCGGGTGCTGAGCCGGGACCAGCTGCTCAGCCTCACGCAGGGCCGCGAGGCCGAGCTCTTCGAGCGCTCGATCGACCTGCTGGTCAGCCGCATCCGGCAGCGGCTGCGCGACGACGCGCGCGAGCCCAAGTACCTCAAGACCGTGCGCAGCGAAGGCTACGTCCTGTCGATGGCCGTCGAGGGCCGCGACTGATCGTCGCGCCCCTTTCATCGATCACCCCTGCTGCTTCAGCAGCGCCTGGATCTGCGCTTCCGTCTGCTGGTACTGACCTTCGCCGAAGTGCGAGTAGACGATCTTCCCCTGCTTGTCGATGAGGTAGATCGCCGGCCAGTAGCGGTTGCTGTAGCTCTTCCAGGTCTTGAAGTCGTTGTCCTGCGCGACGGCGTGGCGGATGCCCAGGCGCGCGATCGCGTCCTTCAGACCCGCGATGGACTTTTCCTCGTCGTACTCCGGCGAATGCACGCCGACGACGACCAGCCCCTGGTCCTTGTACTTCTCGTGCCAGGCCTTCACGTAGGGCAGCTGGTTCAGGCAGTTGATGCAGGTGTAGGTCCAGAAGTCGACCAGCACGACCTTGCCGCGCAGTTCGTCGATCTTCAGCGGCGGGCTGTTGATCCAGGTGTCGATGCCGGTGAAGGCGGGCGCGGGCTTGCCGGCCATGCCGGTGCTGCCTGCACTACCGACATTGCCGAAGAGCGAGGCCGCTGCAGCATCGGAGGCCATCGGCGGGAGCGAGAACGCCACAGCCGCCACGGCGGACGCGCCAGCAAGCATCAGCGTGAAGACGGAACGGCGAAGGGGGGACGATCGGGTGGTCGACGACATGGGGCATCCTTTCCAGGCTGGCAGCGGAATGCTGCGATGGAGCGGATTCTTCGAAAACCGGTCGATCGGCGATACGGCTTTCGTATGCCTGTGTATCCCGCCCGGGAAGGAAAGACGATCCGATGCTCAGCGCAACAGATGCAGCGTGATGTCCGTGAGCTCGCGCTTGAAGCGCGCCGGGTCGTCCGGCAGCGTCGACACCGCCCGCATCACATGCGCGTAGGCCACCGTCTTGCTGATGCCGTTCATCAGCACCGAGAACAGCAGCGCCGGCTCGCAGCGGTGCAGCTCGCCGGCGTCCATCGCGTCGCTGAACAGCGGCAGGCAGACATCGTGGAAGGGCCGCACGATGGTGTCGACCAGCACGTTGAGCCGCTCGCCTTCCCCGGTCGCGGCCGTCGAGAAGAAGATGCCGATGTCCGGGTGCTCGAACACGCGGTCGATGAACGACAGCATGCAGTGCTCGACGCGCTGGCGCGGACCCAGCGAGGTTTCGCTCCGCAGCGCCGAGGCCGTCTGCAGCATCGGGTCCATCAGCACCTTGATCTGCTCGACCACCGCCAGCCAGAGCGCCTCCTTCGATCCGAAGTGATGCGCGATCAGCGCCGGATCGACATCGGCCTGGCGCGCGATCTCGCGCACGCTGGCGGCCTCGTAGCCGCGCAGCGCGAAGATCCGGCGCGCCGTGCGCAGCAGGTTGTCCGCGCCTTGCGCACAGTCCGCGCTCGGCCGCCCGCGCCTTCGCGGCGCCCCGCCAGTCTTCGGGGTCTTGTTCATCGTTCGCCCCGCCTTTGTTATATTCATCACGCGTTGAATTATTTCAGGCTTTGACGTCGATTGTCGGCGGATGAGAAAGGCGGTGTCGCATGTACAGGGATCTCGCAAGCGATCCGTCCCGGGACGGCTGGCTGCGCACGGTGGCGTGGCTGGGCAACGGCGGCGTCCCCGACGCGCCTCCCGCGACCTCCGCGCGGCAGTTCAAGACGGCGCCGACCATCCACGTGCTCGACCGCCCCACACCGCGCACGGCGGCCATCTCCTGGTCCGACCCGGGCGCGTGCCATTACGGGTATCAGATCTGGGACATGGTGCCGTCCAAGCGCGATGGGATCTGCGTGCTCACCGGCTCCGCCATCCGCATCGGCGAAATGATCTACACGCCGCGCGTCGACGAGCCTTCGCCCATCAACGCCGGCGAGATGATCGCAGCAGCGTTCGTCGACGCCTGAAGAACGAGCGCGCGAGCTTGGCCGGTGTCGGCGGCTCACGCCTCGCAGGCGCGCCAACTCGCTCTGTTCACCTTCGGTTCACGACGCTCAAACAGACGGCGCTCAAGTCAGTCTTGAACGCTCGGCTTCGCCGCCGACACCGGCCAAGCTCTCCGTCACGTCACAGCACTACGAAGAGTCCCCACACCACTACCGGCGCGATGACCGTCACCGCGACGCCGTAGAGCAGCAGCAGCCGGAAGAAGCGGTCGCGGTCCATGCCCTTGGCATTGGCCAGCACCAAGGCCCCGTTTGTCGAGAAGGGACTCACGTCCACGATCGTCGAGGACACCGCCATCGCCGCGATGAAGCCGATCGCCATGCTCGAGTTGTCGCCCGTCAGGAAGGGCACGCCCAAGGGGATCAGCGAGCCCAGCACCGCCGTCGACGAGGCGAAGGCCGACACCACCGCACCGACGAAGCACAGCAGCAGCGCCGCCATCAGCGGCGAGGTGAGGTTCGCGACGCTGTGGCCGACGTAGTCGATCGTGCCCATCTTCTCCATCACGCCCACATACGTGCTCACGCCGACGATCAGCATGATCTCCGGCCACGAGACCTGGCCCAGCGCACTCTTCTGCAGCCGCGGCTGCATCAGGCTCAGGGCCAGACCGATGGTGATCGACACGAAACCGATGTCCAGCTTGTAGCCCAGCGTCAGCACCGCCAGCAGCAGCAGGCCCAGCGCGGTGATCACCTGGTGCGGCCCCGTGTTCTGGAAGGTCTGCGTCTGGACCTGGCCCAGCATCGAGGACTTGCTCGCCGCGACGCGGCGACCTTCGCCGTAGGACGCGGCTTCCGCATCGCCGAAGACCTGCGCGCCGCCCTGCGCGCGCGCCACCGGCGGGATGGGCGCGAGTTCGCCGTCGTCCGCGACTCGGCCGCGCCGCATCAGCTGCAGCCCGCCGAGTGCGATGAAGAGCCCCAGCGACACGGCGAAGTTGACGCCGAAGCTCGCCAGCATCGTCGTGATCTCGCTGAGCGGGAGTCCCGCCTTGGCGACGATCTTGTTGGTGATGCCGCCGTAGATGCTCATCGGCGAGAAGCCGCCGGCCTGCGCGCCGTGGATCACCATCAGGCCCATCATCAGCGGGTTGATGCCGTGGCGCGCGGCGAAGCCCAGCGCGATGGGCGCGATGATCGCGACCGCGGCGGGGCTGACGGCGCCGAACGAGGTCAGCAGCGCCGCGATCAGGAACATGATCCACGGGATCGCCGCGATGCGGCCCCGCACCGCGCGCACGGCGAGCCGCACCAGCCAGTCGATGGTGCCGTTGTTCTGCGCGAGCGCGAAGAGGTAGGTGATGCCCGCCAGCGTCAGGAACAGCTCGGCGGGGAAGCCGGCCATGATGGCCTTGGCGCTCATGCCCGCGGCCAGCGTGCCGACGAGGAAGGCGCCGACGAAGGCCAGCACGCCCATGTTGATCGGCAGCGCCGTGGCCACGACGAACATGGCCGCCAGTGGAAGGATGGATATCCAGTGAATGTTCATCGCCGTCTCCTGTTGTGACGGTCCGGCGCGTCGAACGCCGGCCGCATCGTTTCTCGATGGCATGCACGGTATCGAGCGCGCGGGCGAACTTCAATCAAGCTCGTGACGGGACCTTTACGCGCGACGCAACGATCGAGGGAGAACCCGTTCCGCGCGGGAGATCAGGACGCGCTGCGTCCGATCCATGCGAGCACGCCGTCCAGCGTGCGGAACTCGTCGGCGGAACGAGCGGGAATCGACGGATGCCGCTGTTGCCAGAGCCGCGCGAGCGCCTGGCCGCCGCCGATCTCCAGCACGCAGGACGGCCCGCGCGCGGCGAGCTGATCCATGACCTCGTCCCATCGGACCGTGTGGTCGATCTGGCGCGCGAGTCCGGCGCCCGCCTGGTCGGCGGTCCAGACGCGATTGGCGTCGCTGTCGAACAGGGCGAGCGTCGGAGTGCGGAGGCCGGCCGTCGACAACGCGTTGCCGAAGGCCTGCGCCGCGGAGCGCATCAGCGGCGTGTGCGAGGCGACGGAGACCGCGAGCCGCGTGCAGCGCGCGCCGCGCGCGGCCAGCGCCGCTTCGACGGCATCGAGCGCGTCCTCGCCGAGCGGTCCTCCGATGACGACGGAGTCGTCGCTGTTGCGGATCGCGATGCTCACGGGCGTTCCGAGCAGCACGGCGTCGACCTCCGTTGCCGCGAGACCGGTGACGCCGCAGAGTCCGCCCGCGAGCGACCGGCTCGCCTCGTCCATGAACGCCGCGCGCTGGGCCGCGAGTCGGGGTGCGTGCTCGATATCGATCACGCCCGCCGCCGCGCCTGCGGCGAGCTCGCCGACGCTGTAGCCGCCGATGCCGTCGATCTCGATCGATGCGGACGTCAAACGCGATGTGATCCGTGACCACGCGGCGAGGGCGGTCGTGGTGATCAGCACCTGCGCATGCGCGTTCGTGCGCGCCCAGGCGGCATCAGCCAGCGCCGCACGCCAGTCGGAGACGCCCAGTTGCGAGTTCATGGCCGACAGGGACGCGTCGTCCTCCAGCCACGACAGCATCGCGGGATGCTGGTTCCCCTGACCGCTGAAGACGATGGCGACGCTCACGGCAAGGCGAGGAGTGCCAGCCTGCCGACGGCGGCGCGATCGTCGGGCAGGGCAGACGGGTCGACCCGCTCGATGACCTCGACGGCCTCGATCGCACCGATCCGCCGCATCCAGCACACGGCCGCCAGCATGTCGGCGGATCCGCCGGGCGAGAGACGACGCGCTTCGAAGTCGATGGCGATCGCCTCGGCGCGCGTAGCGGCGTCGGTCGCCGCGGCGCCGCCGTGGTCGATGAACTCACGTGCCGCGCGCTGCGCGAAGCGCAGCCCGTCGAGGCCGCCGCGATGGGCGAGGTTGCTGTCGTCCAGCGTCGCCATCAGATGGAAAAGCGTGTCGAGCTGCGCGCGTTCACGGGACAGGCCGCGCCCGATCGCCGAGCGCATCGCCGGCACGGCGATGTCGAACACGGCCGGGAACCCGAGCGCGG
>NZ_DASVNZ010000213.1:0-1782 GCF_036486225.1 Roseateles sp.
CCGTCTGCCAGGGGCCGTCCTTCTGGGCCGCCACCGAGATCGAGGAAGCACCGCGTCTGATCGAGGCCAGCCTCGCCGCGCTGACTGCCGAAGGCGACTTCGCGACCCGTCCGGTCGAGGCGGTGTCCGCATGAACGCGCCCATCGTGTCGATCGCGCCGATCAAGCCCGCGCATCGCGACAGCGTGCTGCGCATCACCTGCGACGGCCAGGCGCTGGTCGGCCTGTTGAGCGAACCCGCATCCGGCGCCATGGCAACACCTGCCCCCGACACCGGCGTGCTGCTGATCGTCGGCGGCCCGCAGTACCGCGTGGGCAGCCACCGCCAGTTCACGCTGCTGGGCCGCGCGCTGGCTGGCGCCGGCGTGCCCTGCCTGCGCCTGGACTACCGCGGCATGGGCGACGCGCAGGGCGATCAGCGCGACTTCGAGCAGGTCGACGCCGACATCGCCGCCGCGATCGACGCCTGGCAGCGCGAACACCCGACGCTGAAGCGCGTGGTGCTCTGGGGCCTGTGCGACGCCGCGTCCGCCGCGCTGCTGTACGTGCATCGCCGCCGCGACCCGCGCGTCGCCGGCCTGTGCCTGGCCAACCCCTGGGTCCGCACCGCGACCAGCCTGGCCCGCGCGCAGGTCAAGCATTACTACCTGGACCGGCTGCGCCAGCCGGCCTTCTGGCGCAAGCTGCTGAGCGGCCGCGTCGGCCTGGGCGCCGTGCGCGAACTGCTGGGCAAGCTGGCGCAGAGCCGCGCGTCCGCGCCCGCCGCTGACACGCGCCACTACACCGAGCAGATGGCCGACGGCCTGCGCGCGTTCGGCGGCCCGGTGCTGCTGATCCTGTCGGGCGACGACGTCTGCGCCAATGAATTCCTGGACCGCTGCCGCGACGGCGGCCCTGCCTGGCAGGGCCTGCTGAACCGCCCCGGACTGCGCCGCGAAGACCTGCCCGACGCGGACCATACTTTCTCGACCGCCGCCTGGCGTGCCCACGTCGAAGGGCTGACCGCCGCCTTCGTCCGCGGCATGCCGGCCGCCGCCTGACCGCCAGACCGGTACACCCGGCCCCACCGGAGCCCCGCCATGTCCGTTCCCGCACTCCCCCGCGCCCGCTGGCGCACCCTCGCGCTGGCGCTGGCCGGTGCCGTCGCCGCCCACGCCGCCGTCGCGCAGGGGATCGGCTGCGGCGGGCTGGCCAACAACTACGGCCCGTACGACTACCGCCACTACAAGGACATGCCGGAGATCGATCCGGTGACCAAGCAGATGTCGCCGCTGCAGATGGTCGAGGGCGCCCACTTCATCGACACCTGCGAGGCGCTGGTCAAGTGCAAGCGCGGCAGCATCGGCAGCGACATCGACTACACGCTGCGCGCCTTCCCGAACCACCACCGCGCGCTGATCGCGATGATGCTCTACGGCGAGCGCACCAAGCGCGACCAGCCGCCCGAGGCGCTGTTCACCGTCGACTGCTACTTCAAGCGCGCGCTGACCTGGAAGTCGGACGACGTCATCGTGCGCCTGATCTACGCCGGTTTCCTGAACGGCAAGGGCAAGACCGCCGCGGCCAAGGAGCAGCTGGAAGCCGCGAACAAGCTGACCGCGACCGGCGACAACGCCTTCTCGGTCTACAACGTCGGCATGGTCGCGATGGACCTCAACGAGGTCGACCTGGCCGTCGACGCCGCGCGCCGCGCCTACGGCGCCGGCATGACGCACCCGATCCTGCGCCAGCGGCTGATGGCGATCAACCGCTGGCCCGCCGACATCCGGATGCCGGGCGAGGC
>NZ_DASVNZ010000262.1:0-9137 GCF_036486225.1 Roseateles sp.
CGCGCCGGAGATCGCCGCCGCGCTCGGCGACGACGTCGGCGGACGCGACGCGATGCTCTCCACCGGTTCGGCCGAGGACGCCTCCGCGCTGGCCGGCACGCTCGGCGAGGCGGCGCTGATCCATTGCGAGGTCGCCGGCGAGATCGCCCGGCTGCTGGGTCTGCCCGCCAACATCGAGCGCGCGATGCGCCATCTCTTCGAGACCTGGGACGGGCACGGCAAGCCCGACGGCCTGAACGGCGACCAGGTGCCCGCCGTGGTGTTCCATGTGGCGCTGGCGGGAGACCTCGAGATCTTCTCGCGCGTGCACGGCGTGCCCGCGGCCCTGCGCTACATCGGCGAGCGTTCGGACGCGAAGTATCCGAAGGCGCTGGTGGCGCTCGTGACCCGGAACGCACCGGCGTGGATGAGCGCGCTGGATGCCGGTGCGCACGAGGGCACGCACACCACCGGCAGCCTCGACGCGACGCTGGCCGCGCTCGAAACGCCGCTCGAACTGGTGGCCGACGTCATCGACCTCAAGCTCCCCTGGATGACGGGGCTCTCGCGACGCGTGGCCGATGCGGCGCGCGAAGCCGGCGCGGTGCTCGGCTTCGACGCGGCCGCGCTGGAGCGGCTCCATCGCGCGGGTCTGCTGCACGGCATCGGCCGCGCGTCGGTGCCGAACGCAATCTGGAGCGAGGGCCGCCGGCTCGGCGAAGCCGATCGCGAGAAACTCCGCCTGATGCCCTACTGGACCGGACGCGCCGCGCGCCGCCTGACCGCGCTGCACGCCGAAGCGGAGCTCGCGTCCTATGTCGACGAACGGATGGACGGCTCCGGCGCATTCCGCAGCGCGGCGGGCGCCGCGATCCCGATGCCCGCACGCGTGCTGGCCGCCGCGGCCGCGTGGGTGACCGTGCGAACCGGACGGCCCGGCGCGCCAGCGCTCGACACCGACGCGGCGCGCACGGCCATGGGACAGGAAGTGGCGGCCGGTCGCCTCGACCCGCAAGCGGCCGACGCCGTCTGCGGCGCCGAACGCCGTCGCGTGGCGTCTCCCCCATCCTCTCGCCCATCCCCTCCTTCAACGTCGCCTGCCATCACGCTTTCCGCGCGCGAGACCGAAGTTCTCGGACGCATCGCCATCGGCGAGAGCAACAAGGAAGCGGCGAAGGTGCTCGGCATCAGCCCCGCCACCGTGCGGACGCATCTGGAAAGCGCGTTCCGCAAGCTCGAATGCAGCACGCGGGCCGCGGCGACTTTGAAGGCGATGACGATGGGGTTGCTGACGGTCTGAGACCGACTACCTGCCCTCGCCAGGGCGTTGGCCGCTGGAGCGCAGGGCCTTGGCGTCAAGCGCCAAAACCCCGCGCCCCACCGTCCCCAACCAATAGTTGACTGACGCGATCACTTCCGCCGGCCGATCTTTATGCGGCGAGTGTCCGCATGCCTGAAGCTCAAGAAGCGTCGTCTGCGGCACCTCGCGCGCGATGCCACGGATCTGCTCGAGCGTGCCGTACTCGTCGTCGACACCCTGCATCGCGAGCAGCGGACACGTGATCGCCCGGATCTCCTCGACGATGGACCAGTCGCGGAACGCCGCGCTCAGCCACGTCTGACTCCACCCGCCGAACGGCGAATCCGGGTCGTCGTGGAATCGGGCCAGGCGATCGCGCAACGGACCCGCCTCATAGATCTCGACCGTCTTGCGGATGCCGTCGAGGGAGATGTCTTCGACCACGATGTGCGGCGCCGCGACCACCGCCCCCGCCGTGGGCAGCTTCGCCGCATGCAGCAGCGCGATCGAGCCGCCGTCGCTGTGCCCGAACAACCAGGGCGGCGACGTCACGCCCAGTCCCTTGAGCACCGCAGGCAACACCTCATGCGCCTGACGGTGCAGGTAGTCGACGTCCCAGCGATCGTCCGGCGCCCGCATCGTGGAGCGTCCGTAACCAGGCCGCGAGTACACGAGCCCGCGCATGCCGATCGCCTCGCACAGGCGCGTCGGGAAGTCGCGCCACATCGCGATCGAGCCAAGCCCCTCGTGGAGAAACACCATCACCGGCGCATCGCCGATGGTGTCGCCGGTCGCATCATTGGCCCAGGTGTATTCGATCTCGGTGGCCTGCCCGCGCCAGTCGATGCGAAGCCGTTGCGTCGGAGTCGTGCTGTTCATGGGGACGCATCTTAGGCATGCGCACCGAGGCAGGCAGTCACGCTGGCGCGCCGGTGCAGGCGTTCATGCGTTCATGTGATCGGCACGCCGTCGACGAGCCGTTTGGCCAGCCGCGGCTGACGCAGCCGCTCGACCCACCAGTCCAGCGCCCTGCCCTCGTGTTCGCCACGCCAGGCCACGTAGAGAGTGTTGGGCTCGCGTGGGTCGGCGGTGCGCCTCTCCACGAGCTCGCCGCGTTCGATCAGGCCGCTGACGCGATGCCGCGGCAGCCACCCGACGCCCAGACCTTCCGCCTGCGCCCGGACCTTGGCCGCCATGCTCGGCACGGCGAGCTGCGATTGGCCACCCTGGATGCCGTAGCTGCGGCCGCTCGCGCCGCGCGAGGTGTCCGCCACGACGATGGCGCGGTGCGTCCGGATCGTGTCCCGGCTGAGCGGCTCCGGCGCCGTCGCCAGCGGATGCCGGGGCGCGACGGCAAAGGTCCAGGCCATCTGGCCGAGCTCGAACCAGCGCAAGCCCGGGATCGCCGGCGGCTCGTTGGTCGCGCCGACGACGAGGTCCGCGCGCCCTTCGCGCAAGGCCTCCCAGGTCCCGCCCAGGACCTCGTGCGTGAAGCGCAGGCCGACGCCTGCCTCGAGCTTGTCGAAGTCCGCGATCACCGGGAGCAATGTCGCCATCTCCAGCAGTTCATCGGTGACGATGGTGAGGCGGTCTTCCCAGCCGTTGGCGACTTGCCGCACCCGTGTGTTCAGGCGCGACATGTCGGCCATCAGGCGCTGCGCCTCGGTGGCGAGCAGTTGGCCCGCGGGCGTCAGCTGCAGCCGGTAACGGCGCCGATCGAAGAGCAGCGCGTCGTAGCGGGTCTCGAGCTGCCGCGCGGCGTGCGAGATCGTCGACGGCGCCTTGCCCAGCGCCGCGGCGGCGCGGGAGAGGCTGCCGGTGGTCCGGATCGCCTCCAGCAGGGCGAGTTCTTCCTGACTCAACATGTTCGACGCTTTCGAATGAGTGCATCGTGATTGTGGTGCGACTTCCCCGGCGGGAGGGACGAATATTCATCCATCGCCAGGCAGCAAGGCCAACGCGAAACACCCCACCCCGGCCATGCCGGACCAGTCGCACCGAACGAGTCTGAAAGGAATCACCATGAACGCCATCACCACCACCGCTTCCATGAACGCCGCCGGTCGCTTCGCCGGCAAGACCGCGCTGGTCACCGGCGGCAGCAGCGGCATCGGCCTGGCGGCTGCGAAGGCCTTCGCGGCCGAAGGCGCCCGCGTGGTCATCACCGGTCGCGACGAGGCGGCGCTGGCCCGCGCCAGCGCCGAGATCGGCGGCGATGTCATCGCGCTGCGCAACGACGCGGGGCAGCTCGCCGACGCGGCGGCCCTCGGTCAGGCGATCCGCGACCGGGACATCCAGCTCGACGCCGTGTTCCTGAACGCCGGGGTCGCGAAGTTCGCGCCGCTGGCCGAGGTCACCGAGTCGCTGTGGGACCAGACCTTCGACACGAACGTGAAGGGCCCCTACTTCCAGGTGCAGGCGCTGCTGCCGCAACTGCGCCGCGGCGCGTCCATCGTCATCAACGGCTCGATCAATGCGCGCATCGGCATGCCGAATTCGTCGATCTACGCGGCGAGCAAGGCCGCGCTGATCTCGCTGGCCAAGACGCTGTCGGCGGAACTGCTGCCCAGCGGCGTTCGGGTGAACGTCGTCAGCCCGGGCCCGATCCAGACGCCGCTGTACGGCAAGCTGGGCATGGATGCCGCCACGCTGGACGCGACCGCCGCGGCGATCCTGGGCCAGATCCCGCTGGGCCGCTTCGGCACGGCGGAGGAACTGGCCTCGACGGTGCTGCACCTGGCGGCGCCGGAGTCGGCCTTCATCGTCGGGACCGAGATCATCGTGGACGGCGGGATGAGCCAGCTCTGAGCACGCGCTGATTGAGCGCCCAGCCCTACGGGGCGACGCCAAAAAAGAAAAGGCCCCGGTCGTGAGACCGGGGCCGAAAGTTTGTCCGCCTGCAGAGGGAAAAGGCGGACCATGCGAGAGAGAAGCATGAACAACGAAAGCTCGAATTCCGTTGTCAGGATCAACTGTAGGGACGACGACGTGCGGCGGCACGAGGGCATCGTCCCATCGTCGCCTCGGCGATCGCCCGATGCGCGTGTCGGGCGTTCGCCTACAAGGCTTCATTTCCCCGCTTCAATCCGCGGCGGCGGGCGCGGTCGCGCGCGTGGTGCCGCCCAGCGCGCGCTGCGCACTCGCGGCCATGAACAGCGCGAAGAAGACGACGCAGGACAGGCCCGCCGTCAGCGAGGTGTGCTCCGCGATCATGCCGATCAGCGGTGGGCCGGCCATCATGCCCAGGTAGCCCAGCGACGAGACGGCCGCGATGCCGTGCGCGGCGCTGACGCCGGGCACCTTCGAGGCCGCGCTGAACAGCACCGGCACGACGTTGGACAAGCCCAGCCCGACCAGCGCGAAGCCCAGCAGGCCCGCGGAGGCGACCGGCACCAGCAGCGCGGTCGCCATGCCAACGGCCGCCAGCAGTCCGCTCGCGACCATCAAGGGCACCGGCGCGACGCGCGCCCGCACCCAGTCACCGCCGAAACGCCCCAGCGCCATCGCCAGGCTGAAGCTCGCATAACCCAGCGCGGAGAGGCTGGCGTCGCTGGCGCGCTCCTGTTTCATGAAGAGCACGCTCCAGTCGTACATCGCGCCTTCGGCGATCAACCCCAGCGCCGCCAGCGTGCCGATCAGCGCGAGCACGCCGCGCGGCAGACTCAGCGGCTGCGATTCGCCGGCGTCGGTGCGCATCTTCAGCATCGCCACGCAAGCGCCCAGGATCAGCACCATGCCCGTGCCGCAGGCCACCAGCAGATGCGTCTGCGGCGTCCAGCCCAGCAGCGGCAGCAGGCTGCCGACGCCCGCGCCGACCATGCCGCCCAGGCTGAACATCGCGTGGAAGCCGCTCATCAAGGGACGACCCGCGAGGTGCTCGATCTCGGTGGCTTCCGCGTTGATGGCGACGTCGAAGAGACTGGCCGTCGCGCCGAAGAGCATCAGCAGGAGCACCAGTCCGAGGTACACGCTGGGCGCGATCAGCATCGAGACGCCGGCCGCGCACAGCACGCCCGTCAGCCCCGCCACGCCGCGCGGGCCGAAGCGCGCCACGACCCGGCCGGCCTGCGTCAGCGCCAGCAGCGCGCCGACGCCCGAAGCCAGCATCGCGATCGCCAGCGACTGCTCGCCCAGGCCGTAATGCGCCTTCACCGTCGGGACGTGCACGCCCCAGGTCGCGAACAAGGCGCCGGACACGAAGAACTGGATGCGCAGCGCCCAGGCCGCCGAAGTCAGGCGGCGAGGCGTCAAGGTGTCGGAGATCGTGGTCATCGTGAGGTGCCGTGAAGAGCCCGTTACTGTAGGCGCCACGGGGCGCCCCTCGCGCGGCTGTCGCCCCCGGCCTGCCAAGCGCGGGCTCTCCACGAGGCATGAGGGCTCCCTCCTGGACCCTCAAGCCTCATTCCGGCCCCACCCGCACTCGCTGACCTCGCCCATGCGCTTGACGCTGGAACATGCGACGTTGTGTGGGGTCAGGTCGTGCTGACTCCGGGTCAGGAGACCATGCCGCGCAGGGCGTTGAAGAGCTTGCGCGGCTGCAGGGGCTTGAAGAGCACGGTGTGGCCGCTTTCGGTGGCGCGGCGCAGTTCCTCGCGGCTGGTGTCGCCGGTGACCAGGATCGCCGGCACCTCCATGCGGCAGAGCTCGCGTACCGCGCGGATCGCGGCGATGCCGTCGGGTCCGTCGCCGAGGTGCAAATCCGAGAGGATCAGGTCGGGGGGCTCGGCGCGCGTGCGCACCGCCTCCGCCGCCTCGGCCGCGGTCGCCGCGATGATGGACTCGTAACCCCATTCCTCCAGCAGCAGCTGCAGGCCGATGCGGATCGGCTCCTCGTCGTCGATGACCAGCACCGAGCGCGGCTCCATGACCGGCATCGGCACGGTGTCGGCGGCGGTCGTGAACTCGGGGATCTCCGGCAGCCCGCCCAGCGGGATGCTGAGTCGGAACATCGTGCCCCGCCCCGGCCGCGACGCGACCATCAGCCGGTAGCCCAGCAGGTGCGCCAGCCGCTTGACGATCGCCAGGCCCATGCCGAGGCCCTGCGTGCGGCTGCGCTCGCTCTGGCCCACCTGGTAGAACTCCGCGAAGATCCGCGGCAGGTCGCTGGACTTGATGCCGATGCCGGTGTCCCAGACCTCGAGGTTGAGGTGGGTCGAGGTGGAGCGCGCCACCACCACCACGCCGCCCTCCTCGGTGTACTTGATGGCGTTCTGGATCAGGTTGCCCAGGATGCGCTCGAGCAGCAGCGGATCGCTGGTGACGGACTTGCCGCCCGGCGAGAAACGCAGCCCCAGCCCCGACCCCTCCGCCTGGCCCGCGTAGTGCATGTGCAGGCGCCGGAACAGGTCGCGCAAGGTGAAGTGCTGGAGGTTGGGCTCGACCGTGCCGGCATCCAGCCGCGAGATGTCGAGCATCGCGTTGAAGGAGCGTTCCAGGCCTTCGATCGAGCGCATGACGTTGCGGATCAGCGGCTCTTCCTCGGTGCCCTGCAGGCGGCGCTCCAGGCTCGCGGCGAAGAGCCCCAGCGCATGCACCGGCTGGCGCAGGTCGTGGCTCGCGATCGCGAGGAAACGGCTCTTCTCCTGGTCGGCGCGGATGGCGCCGTCGCGGTCCTGCTCGAGCGTGCTGACCTGCAGATCCTGCTCCATCAGCAGGCGCTTGGCGCGCTGCCAGCGGTGGTGTTCGAGCAGGGCCAGTCCGCCGACCACCGCCGCGGCGAGGAACCAGACCGGGCCGGCACCGGGCCGCGCGCTCGGATCGAACAGCCGCGCCAGGCCTTCGGAGGCCGGCAGCACCGCGATCACCGCCGACCAGCGCCCCATCGGCGCCAGCAGCACGCCGACCACCGCCGCCGTGGCCGCCAGCAGCGGCCCGGTCAGCAGGCCGCGCGCGCCAGGCGATTCGGCCAGCCACGGATGCAGGCTGAGCAGCACGAGGCAGCCGGCCGCCTGCAGGTAGAGCAGGCGGCGGCCCTCGCGATCCGAGAAGGCCATGCGGCTGCTGTCGGACCTGGCCCCGCGGTGCGAGAGCGACCGCGCGGTGAAGACGCAGCCCAGCGCCAGCGCGATGACACCGAAGACCCAGACCACCAGGCCCGCCCCCGGCATGCCGCGCAGCAGCGCCGAGACCAGCGGCACGGCGACAGCCGTCAGCAGCCAGGGCCAATGGCTCCAGGCTTCGTCGAAGCCGGCGTCCTGCAGCCGGCGCGCGATCGCGCGGCGCTCGCGGCGACGGCCTTCCTGGACGGATTCGTCGTTCTCGGGCACCGCGCCGGCGACCGCGACGAAGAGGCTGGGTTTGGGTGGGCGCCGGGCGCGCTTCGGACGAGCAGCCGGACCGTCGGCCGGCGGCGGAGTTCCCGCAGCAGCCGATGCCGGAGGCCCGGAACCGGCATCGCCCGCATCACCTGCGTGAGTGCCAGGCGCGGACGGCACGCCGGGCCCGCCGTGCGAGAGCGGACTCGCGGCGCGATCCGTGACGGGCGCGCCGGACGCCACATTGCCGCCGTTCGATGAAGCACCGGACGGCGGGCCAGAAACGACGCTCGCCGGCACGTCAGGGACGTCCGGCGAGTCGATGCGCGAGTCGATGAAGAGCTCGGTCGGCGGAAAGCTCGTGTCGGGGGCTTGTTCCTCGACGCCGTGTCCGCCTCGGTGGACCGTGGCCACCGCGTCAGCGGAAGAGGCTGATCATGTGCGAGCGCGACTTGACGTCCAGCGCCAGCAGCAGCGAGGACACGTAGTTCTTCACCGTGCCCAGCGACAGCTGCGTCGAGTTGCTGATCTCCTGGTTGCTGCACCCGGACAGCACCAGCTCGAGGATCTCCAGGTGGCGCGGGCCGAGTTCGGCCACGCGGTCGTACATCGCCGACGACGGGAAACGCGGGAACAAGGTGCCCGACTGCGACTGGCGATGACGCTGGCCCTCGGCCAGCAGCGCGCGCAGCGTGCTGCGCATCTCGGCCATCATCGCGCCCTTGGGCAGGTAGCCCACGGCGCCGAGCGCCCGCGCCTGGCGGACGACGAATTCATCCTGCGTGCCGCTGAAGACGACGACGCGGGCCTCGGGATAGGCCTCCATGAACTGCCGCAGCCCTTGCAGGCCCTTGCAGTCCCCCAGGTTCAGGTCCAGCAGCACGGCATCCACCGCGCCGCCCTGCGCGTAGGCCTGCAGGCCTTCCTGCAGCGACGCCGCCTCCACCCACTCGATGTCGATCTCGTCCAGCGACTGGTACAGCGTGCGGATCCCCGCCCTCACCAGTTCGTGGTCGTCGACCAGGAGCACCCGGCGCTTCACCGCCGGCAACGCATAGCCACCACTTCCAGCCGCCTCGAACGTGCGGGCAACGGACACTGCTTCCATAGGGCCTCCCTTTTTTCGACTGACCGATGGGTCTCCGGCACGGTCGTCGTCACCCTCTACTGCACGCCGGAGAAGGCCCGCATGATAGGCCGATGGTCACTTGCGTCGCCCCCTCTTCAGGGGGAACCCTGAGGGGGTATGTCGGAAACACTTGTGACGACATGTTGCTGATTTGGATCGCCAACGTTGTCACATGCCATCCCTATTTATAGGTCTGGGAGCGCCCGCGCCACCCCCCTTTTGGTGGGAATTCCATCGGACGCCGTCCGGTGAGGCGCTTGAGGCGTCGCCCGGCGACCGACAGATTCCAGCAAGGTCGCAGCGGACCCCGCTCCCTAGAATCCCGGCAGCTCTCCTCCCCTCATGCGCCGCGCCGTTCTCCCTCGCCCCGCCCACGGACCTTCGCCGGTCCGCCGCGCCACGCCCTCCGCCCTCCCGGTCCTCTGCGCCGGCCTGCTGGCCGGTGCCGCGCCCGCCTGGGCGGCCGGCAGCCTGG
>NZ_DASVNZ010000273.1:0-41132 GCF_036486225.1 Roseateles sp.
GCTCGAACGGGCGACGTTGGGGTTGCTCGGCGGATCGAACAGCAGCGTGAACTCGCGGGTCAGGCGGCCGCTCGACCAGTTCACCTCGAGGATGACGTCGACGAACGGCTCCTGGACCGAGCGGTCGCTGGTCAGGCGCAGATAGGGCCGGCCGTCGGGGCGACGGGCCAGTTGCACCTGCGTGCTGGCCAGCACCGCGTTGTAGTCCAGACCCGACGCCCGGTAGGACTCAGGCGGCGCGACGCGCAGCTTGAGCGAGCTGGCCTCCTCGGGACTGAGGCTGCTGACGTCGATCTCCGCGCGCAGCGTCTCGCCGAGCGCCGATTGCACCGTCAGTTTTCCAAGCCCCAGGCCGTAGGCGGAACCCGCCGCCAGTCCCAACGCGGTGACCGCGGCCACCTGGCTCAGCGCAAATCGCGCATATGCGCTCGCATGTTTTTTCAAGGCGTCCCCCAAAGCAACAAGGCGGCCCATCCAAAGGACCGCCTGTCTGACGTATTGTTGTTGTGCGACTGATGCGCCCGGGCAGGCTCCCACCCATTCCCGCGGTAGAAAATCACAACGGTGGCAAGCATATACGCATCGTTGCTGAGGTAGCTCATGAATAACAACGATGAGCTAGTCTTGATTCACAGGTGGTTACGGCCTTGTCGCTTGAAGGCAACGCGACGCGCCCCTGGCAATCCCTAATGAGGATGAAAAAAAGCGGTGGCAGCGCCACCGCTTTCTTCGTGCCGTACGCCAGCCGGCATCCCGAAGGAGATGACCGGCACGCCGCCAGCGACAGCCGGCCAGCGCCGGCGCCGGACCGATCAACGATCCAGCAGGATGCGCAACATCCGGCGCAGCGGTTCTGCCGCGCCCCACAGCAACTGGTCACCGACGGTGAACGCGCCGACGTACTCCGGCCCCATCGCCAGCTTGCGGATGCGACCGACCGGGATGGTCATCGTGCCGGTGACGGCGACGGGGGTCAGGTCCTTGATCGTGGCCTCGCGGGTGTTGGGCACGACCTTCACCCACTCGTTGTCCGCGGCGATCATGGCTTCGATCTCGTCCAGCGGCACGTCCTTGCGCAGCTTGAGGGTCAGGGCTTGCGAGTGGCAGCGCATCGCACCGACGCGCACGCAGAAGCCGTCGACCGGGATGGCGGCGGTGCCGAAGCCCTCGCCCTGGCCGAGGATCTTGTTGGTCTCGGCCATGCCCTTCCACTCTTCCTTGGAAGTGCCGTTGCCCAGGTCCTTGTCGATCCAGGGAATCAGCGAGCCGCCCAGCGGCACGCCGAAGTTGGCGATCTCTTCAGCCGACAGCGAGCGCTGCTTGGCGATGACCTTGCGGTCGATCTCCAGGATGGCGCTCTTGGGGTCGTCGAGCAGCGCCTTCACTTCCGCGTTCAGCGTGCCGTACTGGGTCAGCAGTTCGCGCATGTGCTGCGCGCCGCCGCCCGAGGCGGCCTGGTAGGTCTGCGTGGACATCCACTCGACCAGACCCGCCTTGTACAGCGCGCCCACGCCCATCAGCATGCAGCTGACGGTGCAGTTGCCGCCGACCCAGTCGCGGCCGCCCTTGGCCAGCGCGTTCTTGATGACCGGCATGTTGACCGGGTCCAGCACGATCACGGCGTTGTCGGCCATGCGCAGCGTGGAGGCGGCGTCGATCCAGTGGCCGTTCCAGCCCGCGGCGCGCAGCTTGGGGTAGACCTCGCGGGGGTAGTCGCCGCCCTGGCAGGTGATGATGATCTCGCAGCGCTTGAGCTGCTCGAGGTCGAAGGCGTTCTGCAGCGCCGTCTCGTTCTTCGCGAACGACGGGGCGGTGCCGCCGGCGTTCGAGGTGCTGAAGAACAGGGGCTCGATCAGGTCGAAATCGCGCTCCTGCGCCATGCGGTCCATCAGCACCGAGCCGACCATGCCGCGCCATCCCACCAAACCAACCAATGTCGTCATTTGCGTACCTTCGTTCATTGAAAGGCCCGGCACTGCTGGCCGGGCATCGCCCAAACACCGTCACACACCCTGGGAGCCTGCCCGGCTCGCTTCGCCGGGTGTGTGAGGTGGGGCGAGACGAACCGGAGCGGACTAGCTCTTGATGGTTTTGGTCGTCGTGGTAATGGCGGACGTGCCCATGCCCTTGCTGGAAGCAATGGCGGCAACGACGGCATCACCCATCTCGCGGGTGCTCACCTTCTGGGTGCCCTCGCTCCAGATGTCCGCGGTACGCAGACCCTGGGCCAGCACGGCTTGAACCGCCGACTCGATACGAGCGGCGGCTTCGGGCTGGTTGAGGGAGAACTTGAGCATCATGGCAGCGGAAAGGATTGTAGCCAGCGGATTGGCGATTCCCTTGCCGGCGATGTCCGGCGCGCTGCCGTGGCTGGGTTCGTAGAGGCCCTTGTTGTTCTTGTCCAACGAGGCGCTGGGCAGCATGCCGATGGAGCCGGTCAGCATCGCGGCCTCGTCCGACAGGATGTCGCCGAACATGTTGCCGGTGACGACGACGTCGAACTTCTTGGGCGCCTTCACCAGTTGCATCGCGGCGTTGTCGACGTACATGTGGTCGAGCTCGACGTCCGGATAGTCCTTGTGGACCTCGGTCACGACGTCCTTCCAGAACTGGAAGGTCTCCAGCACGTTGGCCTTGTCGACCGAGGTCACCTTCTTGTTGCGTTTGCGCGCGGCCTGGAAGGCGACGTGGGCGATGCGCTCGATCTCGGGACGCGAATAGCGCATCGTGTCGAAGGCTTCCTCGCTGCCGGGGAAGTGGCCGTCGACGGCGGTTCGGCGGCCGCGGGGCTGGCCGAAGTAGATGTCGCCGGTGAGCTCCCGGATGATCAGGATGTCCAGGCCGGCGACCAGCTCGGGCTTGAGGCTCGACGCATGGGTGAGCTGCTCGTAGCAGATCGCCGGGCGGAAGTTGGCGAACAGGCCGAGCGCCTTGCGCAGGCCGAGGATGGCCTGCTCGGGGCGCAGCGCGCGTTCGAGCTTGTCGTACTTCCAGTCGCCGACGGCGCCGAACAGCACCGCGTCCGCGTCCTGCGCGAGCTTGAGCGTCGCCTCGGGCAGCGGATGGCCGGAGGCCTCGTAGGCGGCGCCGCCGACGGGCGCGGTCTCGAGTTCGAACGGGAGGTCGAGCACGTTCAGGACCTTGACGGCCTCCGCGACGATTTCGGTGCCGATGCCGTCACCAGGCAGGACTGCGATCTTCATAAGGTCCTCAGCGAGTAATTCGGTTGTTCAGCCACGGCTTGGTGGCGATGCGTTCGGCCTCGAAGGCCTTGATCTTGTCGGCGTGACGCAGCGTCAGCGCGATGTCGTCGAAACCGTTGAGCAGGCAGTACTTGCGGAAGGGCTGCACGTCGAAAGGCAGTTCCTCGCCGTCGGCCTTGACGACGACCTGCCGCTCCAGGTCCACCGTCAGCTGGTAGCCGGGGAACGCGAACACCTCGTCGAACAGCCGCGCGACCTGGCGCTCCGGCAACACGATCGGCAGCACGCCGTTCTTGAAGGTGTTGTTGAAGAAGATGTCGGCGAAGCTGGGCGCGATCAGCGCGCGGAAGCCGTACTGCTGCAGCGCCCACGGCGCGTGCTCGCGGCTGGAGCCGCAGCCGAAGTTGCTGCGCGCGATCAGCACCGAGGCGCCCTGGTAGCGCGGCTGGTTCAGCACGAAGTCCGGGTTGGGTCTGCGGCTGGCCGGATCCTGGCCCGGCTCGCCGTGATCGAGGTAGCGCCACTCGTCGAAGAGATTCGGGCCGAAGCCGCTGCGCTTGATCGACTTCAGGAATTGCTTGGGGATGATCGCGTCGGTGTCGACGTTCTCGCGATCCATCGGGGCCACGAGGCCCTTGTGCACGGTGAACTTGTCCATGGCGGGTGTCCTGTCGGTACTGTCGGTCCTGGGGGCTCAGGCGATGCGGCGGACGTCGACGAAGTGGCCTTCCATCGCGGCAGCGGCGGCCATCGCGGGACTCACCAGATGGGTGCGGCCGCCGGCGCCCTGCCGGCCTTCGAAGTTGCGGTTGCTGGTGGAGGCGCAGCGCTCGCCCGGCTCCAGCCGGTCGGCGTTCATGGCCAGGCACATCGAGCAGCCCGGCTCGCGCCATTCGAAGCCGGCGGCCTTGAAGATCTGGTCCAGGCCCTCAGCCTCGGCCTGCGCCTTCACCAGGCCGGAGCCCGGCACCACCATCGCCAGCTTGACGTTGCCGGCGACGCGGCCGCCCAGGCGCTTCACGACGGCCGCGGCCTCGCGCATGTCCTCGATGCGGCTGTTGGTGCAGCTGCCGATGAAGACCTTGTCGATGCGGATGTCGTTGATCGCCTTGTTGGGCTCCAGCGCCATGTACTGCAGCGCGCGCTCGATGGCGCCGCGCTTGACGGCGTCCTTCTCCTTGTCGGGATCGGGCACGCGGTCGTCGATGGACAGGACCATCTCGGGCGAAGTGCCCCAGGTGACCTGCGGACGGATCTGCGCGGCGTCGAGCTCGACGACGGCGTCGAACTTCGCGCCGGCGTCGGTGTGCAGCGTGCGCCAGTACTGGACGGCCTGGTCCCATTCGACGCCGGTCGGCGTGAACGGACGGCCCTTGACGTACTGGATCGTCGTGTCATCGACGGCGATCAGGCCGGCGCGCGCGCCCGCCTCGATCGCCATGTTGCAGACGGTCATGCGGCCTTCCATCGACAGCGCGCGGATGGCGCTGCCGGCGAACTCGATCGTGTAGCCGGTGCCGCCGGCGGTGCCGATGCGGCCGATGATCGCCAGCACGATGTCCTTGGCGCCGACGCCGGGCATGACCTGGCCCTCGACCTTGATCAGCAGGTTCTTCGCCTTCTTGGCCAGCAGCGTCTGCGTGGCCAGCACGTGCTCGACCTCGGAGGTGCCGATGCCGTGCGCCAGCGCGCCGAAGGCGCCGTGCGTGGACGTGTGGCTGTCACCGCAGACGACGGTCATGCCGGGCAGCGTGGCGCCCTGCTCCGGCCCGATCACGTGGACGATGCCCTGGCGCTTGTCGTTCATCTTGAACTGCGTGATGCCGAAGCGGTCGCAGTTCTTGTCCAGCGTGTCGACCTGCAGGCGCGACACCGGATCGGCGATGCCCTGGCTGCGGTCGGTGGTGGGCACGTTGTGGTCGCTGACGGCCAGGTTGGCCGACAGGCGCCAGACCTTGCGGCCGGCCAGGTCCAGGCCTTCGAAGGCCTGCGGGCTGGTGACCTCGTGGACGAGGTGGCGGTCGATGTAGAGGACGGACGTGCCGTCCTCCTCGGTGTGCACCACGTGCTCGTCCCAGAGCTTGTCGTAGAGGGTACGCGCTGAACCGGCCGGAGCGGCGTTCGCGGCGTTGGAGATGTTGGCGGTCATGGGATGGCTCTCCATCACTTCAGGGAAAAGCTGCTCAATCGGCTGCGGACAGGACGGCTCACTTCGAGCCGGCCTTGGAAACGGGAATGGCCGGGGCGGCGGAGGCCCCCGCGGCGGCGGCCTCCTTGGCGGCCGGGCACAGCGCGTCGACGAAACGCTGGACGACGGTCGGCAGGCGCTCCTGGCGGGCCACCCCCAGAACATAGTCGCGCTGGGCCCAGGCTTCATCCAGCGTCAGGCGCTTGACGTCGAAGACCTGCGCGAAGCGGCGCGACGGCGCGTCGGGCAGCACGGCCACACCCAGGCCGGCCTCGACCAGCTGCGCGATCGCGTCGAAGCCGCGCACCTGCAGCCGCGCCTTGAGCGTGCGACCGCGGGTCATGGCTTCCTGCATCATCAATTCCTGCGCCGCGGCGCCGCCGTGCAGGCCGACGAGGTCGTGATCGAGCAGGTCGTCGAAGCTGACGGACTCGCGCCCCGCGAGTTCATGGCCGGCCGGCACCAGCACCGCGAGACGGCCGGTGCGGTAGGACCAGGTCTGCAGCCGGTTGTCCAGCAGCGGCGTCGTGAAGACGCCGACATCGGCGCGGCCTTCGGCGACGGCGGCCTGCACCTCGGCGCTGGTCTGGTCCTCGAGGCTGATGCGGATCTGCGGATGGGCCTGCGAGAACGCGGCCAGATCCGGCGGCAACGCTTCCGCGATTGCGCCGGCGTTGGCCGCGATGCGCAGGTGGCCCTTGATGCCGCGGGCGAATTCGACGACCTCGCTCTCCAGCGCATGCAGCGAGGCATGCAGCGAGCGGATGTGGCGGACCAGCGCGCGACAGGCCTCGGTGGGCTCGACGCCGCGGGCGCGGCGCTCGAACAGTTGCACCCCCAGGCGCGTCTCCAGGTCCGAGATCCGTTTGCTGGCGGCGGCGAGTGCCAGATGTTCGCGCTCGGCCCCGCGGGTGATGGATCGAGTCTGTTCGATCGCCAGCACGAGATTCAAGGTGGTGAGGTCGAGGCGCATGGTGTGGCGGCAGCTGGGTTGAACTGTAGCCTTCGCTCAGAGAGCAAGACTGCGGTCGTTCATGATAATCCCTTCGCCTGAAACGAAAGCTGGAAAATCTTCAGCGACGGCCGTTACCGTTGTTTGGCTTGTTTTGGTATTCATCAGGTCCTATGGTGGTACTTCTTTGGTGCGATGTCGGGCCCATCGCACTGAAGGTGCTCATCTCAACACTTCAGGAGACCTGAATGAATTTCCGAGCCCGATCCGCCGGTGCCGCCGCACTGGCCACGCTCTCGACCGCCATGACTGCCGCGCTGACACCCAGCGCTGTGTTCGCGCACGGCGCGCCAGAGTTCCCGATCTCGCGCCAGTACAACTGCTACAAGAACCCGTCGTTGCCGGCCTGCCAGGCCGCGATCGCGTTCGGCGGGGAGCAGGCGATCTACGACTGGAACGGCGTCAACCAGGCGGCCGCCAACGGCAACCACAAGGCGGTGGTGCCCGACCTCAAGATCTGCGCCGGTGGACAGGAGAAGTTCAAGGGCTTCGACCTGGCCCGCGCCGATTGGCCGAGCACGGCCTACTCCCCGGGCGCCGACGGCAAGTACGAGTACCGCTACAACGCCACCGCGCCGCACCGCTCGCTGAACTGGACCTTCTTCCTGACGCGAGACGGTTGGAACCCGACGACCTCGCCGCTGCGTTGGTCGGACCTGGAGCAGGTCCAGCAGCTCGGCCCGGACCAGATCGTCACGGCGGCATCGGGCAAGACCTACACGATGAAGCTGAGCCTGCCGCGACGCACGGGCAAGCACGTGCTGTTCTCGGCCTGGCAGCGGGCGGACAGCACCGAGGCGTTCTACGCCTGCTCGGACGTGGACTTCGGCGGCGGCACGACGCCGCCTGGGACGCCTTCCGGCCTGAAGCAGATCGGTCAGGTCTCGGCCGCGCAGGACCTGCCATCGGGCAGCCAGGTGAAGCTGCGCGTGTTCAACAGCGCGGGCAACGACCTGGAGACGATCCCGGTGTCGCTGACCGCCGCGACGACCAAGGCCGCATGGCTGGGCCAGCTCGCGACCAAGGTCAACCAGACCTCGGGCTACGTGAAGGTCGGCACCCTGCAAGGCGGCAGCGTCGTCGTGCCGGGCGGCGCGACGGTGATGGACGTCTACCTGCAGAACGCCAACTCGGGCGCAAGCTACGCGCTGGACGTCATCCTGCCGACGACGCCGCCGACGACGCCTCCGACCACGCCGCCAGGTGCGACCACGTGGAGCGAAGGCGCGAGCTACACCACCGGGCAGATCGTCAGCTACCAGGGCAAGCAGTACCGCTGCCTGCAAGCGCACACGGCCTGGGCCGGCGCGGGCTGGAATCCGCCGGTGTCAGCGACGCTCTGGCAGGCGATCTGACGCCTGCGCCCCTCGTGTTTCAGGAGTCCGCGGGAGCGGGCTCCTGATTTGTCGGACACACGATGTCGAGCCATCCACCCGCCAATCGCTTGATGTGCGGGTGGACGCTGGACCCTGCGGCGCGGACATCGAACAGCACCTCCTCGCGACGCTGAACGCGCGCCAGTGAGAAGCCGAGCCGGCCATCGAGGCTGTTGTCGAACATCAACGTCGCATCGGCCAGCGGTGCTGCGTGGCCGATCGCCGCACGCGTGCGCGGAAATCGCGTCTGAAGCTTGCGGAGCGGCACGTTGTGCCCACCCTGTTCGACACGTTGCGCCACACGCGTCACGGACAGATTCACGTGCGCAAGGCCGACGAAGACCAGCACCACGAAGTAGCCCTCGTTCTGCATCTCCGCGATGTCGTCCGCCTTTGACTCGATCCGCCCGTCCGCATGTTCGACGTAATGCGAGAACACCGTCTCGAACGCGAAGGGCAAGCCATCGCGCATGACGAGCGTCTTGAAGGCGCGAACACCCTCCTGCGACAGGCGAGCCCAGCGGTCGTCGTCGTTGCGCAGCCTCTGCGCCCACGCCGGTAGCGGCGATTCATTGGGCAGGATGGACGAGGTCAGGTTGTCCGCGTTGATCAGCGGCATTTGCAAGGTCGGACCCAGCTTGTCGCGCCACAGCGTGGACTTGCCCGACCCGTTATGCCCGGCCAGCACGATGGCCATGGGTTTCGTCTGCCCTTTTCCCAGGCCTTTGAGCAGCCCGGACAAAGACGGCGGGACTTGCCCTGTCACTTGTTCGTCAGCGCCTGGAAACGGCCGTGGACCAGGCGCCCTCGCTCGCGTTTGCCGTCGGCGGACTTCCGCACGAGGATCGACGGATCGCTGGGATCGGCGGAGTAGACAAAGCTGATGTTGGCCCCCGGCGGGAACACCGTCTTGCGCGACACCCCCGGCTTCTCCAGCGCCTCACCGACCTTCTTCATCAAGCTGCTGGTCTGCTCGTCGCGCTTGGTGCGCTTGACGGGGATGAACCTTCCACTCGATGTGTCGACAAGCGCCATGCCGCCCGAGAACACGGCCATGGCCGTGCCCTTGACCGTCAAAGCCTTGACGGGTTTCTGCGGATCGGACTTCTTGAGAGAGGTGGTAGCCATGACGTGCAGCGAGAGTGCCAGGAATTGTGCCACCGCGCGCCGGGCGTCGGCTCCGGAAGAACTGGCGGCCCTGCCTCTGTAACGGATCAGAGGCCCAGCAGCGATTTCCCCACCGCCTCGGCCACCTCGATGCCGTCCACCCCGGCGGACATGATCCCGCCGGCGTAGCCGGCGCCCTCGCCGGCCGGGTACAGGCCGCGGACGTTGAGGCTCTGGTAGTCCTTGCCGCGCGTGATGCGCAGCGGCGAGGACGTCCGCGTCTCGACGCCCGTCAGCACCGCGTCGTTCATCGCGAAGCCGCGGATCTGGCGCTCGAAGGCGGGCAGCGCCTCGCGGATCGCGTCGAGCGCGTACTTCGGCAGGCTGCCGTTGCCCTTCTGCTGCAGGTCGGTCATGGTGACGCCGGGCTTGTAGCTCGGCTCGACGCTGCCCAGCGCGGTGCTGCGCTGGCGCTTGACGAAGTCCCCCACCAGCGCGGCCGGCGCCAGGTAGTTGCCCTCGCCGAGCTCATAGGCGCGCGACTCCCAGAAGCGCTGGAACGCGAAGCCGTCCAGCGGATTGACGGTGCTGCCGTCCTTCTTGCCATCCTGGCGGTAATCCTCGGGCGTGATGCCGACGACGATGCCCGCGTTCGCGTTGCGCTCGTTGCGCGAGTACTGGCTCATGCCGTTGGTGACGACGCGGTTCGGCTCGGAGGTCGCCGCGACCACGGTGCCGCCGGGGCACATGCAGAAGCTGTAGACCGAGCGGCCGTTGCCCGCGTGGTGGACCAGCTTGTAGTCCGCCGCGCCGAGGATCGGATGACCGGCGTTCGGGCCGA
The DNA here is from genome assembly GCF_036486225.1 of Roseateles sp. Taxonomy (GTDB): domain Bacteria; phylum Pseudomonadota; class Gammaproteobacteria; order Burkholderiales; family Burkholderiaceae_C; genus Roseateles. The sequence goes on from NZ_DASVNZ010000273.1 coordinate 9,728, forward strand.
AGCGGGCCTTGTCGATGATCGACTGAGGATGCTCGATGCGGTAGCCGATGGAGAACGGCTTGGCCTCCATGTGGACGCCGCGTTCATGGAGCATCGTGAAGGTGTCGCGCGCGCTGTGGCCCAGCGCGATGACGACGTGGTCGGCGCGCAGCTGTTCGCCCGAGGCGAGCGTCACACCGCGCACGTGCCGCTGGCCGTCGGCACCGGGCTCGATGAGCAGATCGGTGACCTTCTGCTGGAAGCGGATCTCGCCGCCCAGGCTCTCGATGTCCGCGCGCATCTTGATGATCATGCTCACCAGGCGGAAGGTGCCGATGTGCGGCTTGCTGACGAAGAGGATCTCCTCGGGCGCGCCGGCCTTGACGAACTCGGTCAGGACCTTGCGCGTGAGGAAGCGCGGATCGGAGATCTGGCTGTAGAGCTTGCCGTCGGAGAAGGTGCCGGCACCGCCCTCGCCGAACTGGACGTTCGATTCCGGGTCGAGCACGCTTTCGCGCCACAGGCCCCAGGTGTCCTTGGTGCGTTCGCGGACCTGCTTGCCGCGCTCGAGCACGATGGGCCGCAGGCCCATCTGCGCCAGGATCAGCGCGGCGAAGAGGCCGCAGGGGCCGAAGCCGATGACGATGGGACGCGGGCGTTCGCCGGCGTCGGTGTCGCTGGCGGCATAGAAGTCGGCCGGCGCATGACCGGCGAACTGGTAGTCGGTGTCGGGCGAAGGCTTGATGTGCGTGTCGCCGGCGTGGCGCTCGAGCAGCGCGGCTTCGGCGGCGGCATCGCTGCCTCCGTTGATTTCACAGTCGACGGAATAGATCAGGACCATCGCGGTCTTCTTGCGGGCGTCGTAGCTGCGCTTGAAGACGGTGAAGGCGGTGAGCTGCGCGTCGGGGATGCCAAGCCGTTCGACGACGGCGGGGCGCAGCGCCTCCTCGGGGTGGTTGAGGGGCAGGCGGAGTTCGTTGATGCGGATCATGGCGATTGATCGGGCAGCGGCGCGAGGGTCAGGTCATGAGCGCAATCCATGAGCCTCGCTGAAAACAAAACAGGCCCCGCCGGAGGGCATGGGCCTGTTGTCGGATCGATGGGGAGAGGCTCCCCGCGACCTCAACCCGAGTGCGGACGCTTGCCCGGGTTCTTCTTCGAGCGGGTGTGCGAACCACGCTCGAGGCTGCTCTTCTGGCCGCGATGCGACGTGACGGTCACGCCGTTCGGTGCGACGGGACGGGGGGAAGCCTTGCGATCGGCTTCGGTGATGATCTTGTTGCCCATGTTGGCTCCGGTAAATGAACTGAAAAACACCTGCCCGAAGTCACAGACTCGCCGGCCTCGGACCCGAATGGGCGACCGGTTGCCTGGAGCAGCGTCGGAAATACGGTGAAGGGCGGGAGTTTACACGCGCCGGAGGGGTCTTCGCTCTCCCCCTCCACGGGGACGGCGGCCTGTCAACCATCCCCCCTCGCGCCCGTTGACCGTCGAGCAGGTCGTCGCGAGGATGATCCGCATCCGGCCAGGACGGCGCCAGAGGCGTCGGCCGGTCGCACCACAGAGGGAGAAACCATGTCATTTCCGTCCCGATCCGCGGTCGCACAGGCCGTCCTGCTGACAGCCGCGGTCGCCACGCTCATCGGCTGCTCGACCATCCCGCGGCAGGCCGGCAACTCGCCCGTCGAGCAGCAGGCGCCCGCCGAGACCCGGTCGACCTCGCCCGTCGCCACCACGCCTGCGATGCCGGATCCGGTCTACCCCGCTCGCGTGCCGCCCACGCCCTCCCCGGCGGCGCCTGCCGCGGTCGCGGACTACCGGGCACGCGCGGCGGTCAGTGCCCCCGCCTATGCGCCCCAATGGACACCGCCCCCGCCGGTCTCCACCGCCAAGTACACCGCCTTCTCCGACAACCCCTGGCAGCGCGCCACCGAACAGCCGGTCTCCACCTTCAGCGCCAGCGTCGACACCGGCAGCTACGCCAACGTCCGCCGCTTCATCAACCGCGGCCAGTTGCCGCCGCAGGACGCGGTGCGGGTCGAGGAACTGGTCAACTACTTCGGCTTCGACGCACCCGGCCCCGAGGCCGGCGAGCGCGATCCGTTCAAGGTCCGCGCGCAGGTGCTGGCGTCGCCCTGGAACGCCGAGCGCGGCCTGATCCGCATCGCGATCAAGGGCAAGGACATCGCGAAAGCGAGCCTGCCGCCGGCGAACCTGGTGTTCCTGGTCGACGTGTCGGGGTCGATGGGGCCGGAGGATCGGCTGCCGCTGGTGAAGTCGGCGCTGAAGCTGCTGACCGCGCAGCTGCGTCCGGTGGACCGCGTGAGCGTCGTGACCTACGCCAGCGGCACGCGCGTCGCGCTGCCGCCGACGCCGGGCGACCGCAAGACGGCGATCAACGACGCGATCGACCAGCTCCAGGCCGGCGGCGGCACCTACGGCGCGGGCGGGCTGAAGCTCGCCTACGCGCAGGCGCGCGAGTCCTTCATCCCGGAAGGCATCAACCGCGTGCTGCTGGCCACCGACGGCGACCTGAACATCGGCGAGACCAACCAGGAGACGCTCAGGAAGATGATCGAGGGTGAGCGAAAGAGCGGCGTCACGCTGACGGCGCTGGGCGTGGGCCAGTCCAACTTCAACGAAGCGCTGATGAAGAAGCTGGCCGACACCGGCAACGGCAGCTACCACTACCTGGACTCGCTGCAGGAAGCGCACAAGGTGCTGGTCAACGAGATGACCTCGACGCTGGCCACGATCGCGCAGGACCTGAAGCTGCAGGTCGAGTTCAACCCGGCGACGGTGCAGGAGTACCGGCTGATCGGCTACGAGCTGCATGCGCTCAAGCGCGAAGACTTCAACAACGACAAGGTCGACGCGGGCGACATCGGCGCCGGTCACCAGGTCACGGCGCTGTACGAGTTCGTGCCCGCAGGCGCGAGAAGCAACCTCGATCCGCTGCGCTACGGCAGCGAGGACAAGGCCGCCAAGGAAACGCCGCGTGTCGGAAAGAACGGCGAACTGGCGTGGATCAAGCTGCGCTACAAGCCGCCGGGCCAGGAGACCAGCCAGTTGGTGGAACTGCCGGTCGTGAAGCCCACGACGATGCCGGCGCTGGCCGCGCAGGACGCCGACACGCGTTTCGCCGTGGCGGTGGCCGCCTGGGGCCAGTGGTTGCGGGGCAGCACGCTGATCGGCGACTACGGCCCGGACCAGTTCGTGCCGCTGGCCCGCGGCGCGCGCGGCGAGGACCGGTACGGCCACCGCGCGGAGTTCGCCAGACTGGCCGAGCTGTCGGCCAGCCTGAAGCGCTGAGGTTTACTCGACCGCGTGACCGCCGGCGTCCAACGCCGGCGGGCGCATCAGGTCCACGTCCACGCCCATCGCTTCGCTGGCGCGCTCGACGGCCTGCCAGAGCTCGGCCGGCATCTGCAGGATCTCTTCCGGCGAGCTGGCTCTCGCGATCCACGCATCGATCTCCTGGTGCTGCGCCACCGTGATCAGGTCCAGGTTCAACATCTCGTCGATCGTCTTCACTGCGCAATTCCTTCTTGTGTGGGGTCGGAGGCAGGTGTCGAAACCTGCACCCCTGGCGGGGACTGCTGGCGCAGTGCGTCTACCGTTCCGCGACACCGACCGGTGGCTAGTATGCGGGACGATCCGTTGCGAATCACACCGCGTCCGTCACCCGGATGGCCGCCCTTCCTACAGACTTCAGCCTGCGCGGCGCCTACTGTCGTGGGATGAAGCCCAGCGCCCCCTCCCCCGACAGCAAGCCGACCTCCTCCGACGAGGACACCGTCCCGCTGCTCCTGCGCGGCTTCTCCGTCGTGCACGGCGCGTTGGCGCTGCTCTTCACGGCGATGGCGCTGCTGCTCCTGGCCATCGCGGCGAAGGAGGCCTGGATGGCGCTCCACCTCGACTGGAACGACGAGGCCGCGCAACTGGTCATCGAGGCGATGGGCGTGCTTGCCGCCGCGGTGGTCGCGCTGCAGATCGCCCAGACGATCACCGAGGAAGAGGTCATCCGCACGGCCCACATCAGCGCGCCGACGCGGGTGCGGCGTTTCCTGTCGCGGTTCATGGTGGTCATCGTCGTCGCGCTCGCCATTGAAGCGCTGGTGGCCACCTTCCGCGCGGCGCATTCGGACTCGACGCTCCTGCTCCACGCCGCGGCGATGGTCTTCGCCGTCGGTGCGCTGCTCACCGGCTGGGGCTTGTTCATCCATCTGAACCGCTCCGCCGAGGAGCTCGAGCCCGAGGCCATGCAGGAGGCGAAGGGCGAGGATCACAAGTTGCAGTGAGCGCTCCGCTGTGAGCACGGCGTTCAAGCCCTGCGAGGGCCGCCATCGGCGAGTCCTCCCGGATCCAAGTCTGCGCCCCTACTGATCCCAGGCATCGGACCTTCGACTTGCACTGAAGTCAGTCATGGCGCGAATCGCCGTCATTCGCGACGATAGGTCCCAGGTGTTCGAAGCACCTCCAAGGAAGCGGCAGGCCACCCCGAGAGAGCGGCCACTTTCGCCCCCAATTCCGCGTGTTCATGGGGCGAGATGGGCCTCTCCGCGAGGACGGCCACACGGAGCTTCCCAACGTGTTTCGACATCTCGCCCACCCGATCGCGCGGATCAACCTGTCCTTCTCATGAGCTCATCATGCTGAACCGCAAGATCACGACACGCGCCGCCTTCGACGGCCTCTGCGACCGCATCCACCTGCTGCAACAGCACGTGGAAGTCATGCGTCCCGACGACTCCACCTCCCGGCAGGCCCACGACCATGCGGTGATCGTCCAGGTACTCGAGGAACTCGACATCCTGCTGCGCGTCGTCGCGCTGGCCGGATTCGAGGAGCAGCTCTATCGCTGGGCAACGCCGCAGTCGGACCTCAAGTCCTGACCCCGGACCCCGTTGACCGAAACCCGATGACAGGACCCCGATGACCGCTCAATCGTTCTCGAACGGCAGCGTGTCCAGGAAGTCCTGCGCCTCGACCTTGCGCGCCACCAGACGCGCGCAACCCTTCAGGCGCGAGAGGTCCTCGGACCGCAGCCCCGGATTCGGCTGGAGGCTGAAACAGCAGACCGTGCCGAAGATGCGGCCGTCCGACAGCACGACCGGCGCGCTCAGATGCGCGCCGATGGGCACCGGCGTCGGTGGCAGCTTCAACTCCGCGGCCACGGCGCCGGCGTTGGTCATCAGCTCCGGGGCGCGGCCTTCGACGATGCGCTGGCAATAGCTCTGCTCCAGCGGCGCCGAATCACCGACCTGCACGTCGATCGCCGACGCACCGTCGACGAAGCGGAACACGCGCTCCCCGTCCTGGAATTCCGAGACGAACACGACGTCCATGTCGAGCTGCTCGCGCAGGCCCTTCAGCACGCCGGTGATCCGGGCGTCCAGGTCCGGATCGAAGCCATCCGCGGTGGCGGCAAGCAGTTCGGAAATGGCGACGTCGAGGGAATGGGCTGTGAACGGACGGTCGTACATCGGGGCGCGAGCCTGGGCGGCTGGAAGGCTGGAGTTGGAGGTACCGGATCGGCCTGGACATGCTACCCAAGCCGGCGTCACCGGCCCAGCGGGCCGCCTTGGAAGTTACAGCTTGTAGGAACTCGCCGGGGCCAGGCGGTACAGGCCGACGTCCACCCGCCCGGAGCGGAAGCCGGCTTCGCAGTAGCAGAGGTAGTACTCCCACAGCCGCTTGAACGGCAGGTCGAAGCCCTGCGCCTCGATGGCCGGCCATTCGGCGAGGAAACGGCGGCGCCATTCGACCAGCGTGGCCGCGTAGCCGCGCCCGAAGCGCGCCTGCGTCGAGAAGCCGAGTCCCGCCCTGCGCGCCTCCTCGGCCATCCGCTCCGGCGTCGGCAGCATGCCGCCGGGGAAGATGCAGCGCTGGATGAAGTCCGGATTCGCGCGATAGCGCTCGAAATGCTGCTCGTCGATCGTGATGGCCTGCAGCACGGCCAGGCCGCCGGGCTTCAGCCGGTCGCGCAAGGTCGAGAAGTAGACGGGCCAGTAGGCCTCGCCCACCGCCTCGATCATCTCGATCGACACGATCCGGTCGAAGCGGCCTTCGACGTCGCGATAGTCCTGCAGCCGCAGGTCGACCCGGTCCGCTACGCCCCATTGCTCGGCGCGCGCCTGCGCGAAACGCAACTGCTCGGTCGACAGCGTCACGCCGACCACCTCCACACCGCAGCGTTTGGCCAGCGTCGCCGCCAGCGTGCCCCAGCCGCAGCCGATCTCCAGCACGCGCTGGCCTGCGCGCAGGTCCAGCAGCTCGATGATGCGATCGAGGCGACGCGCCTGGGCCCCCTCCAGCGAATCGACGTCGATGTCGGGCAGCGCCTCCCCGTGTTCCTCGTGCTGATCCTCGTACATCGCGCTCGAGTACAGCATGCTGTCGTCCAGCCACCGCTCGTAGAAGCGGTTGCCGAGATCGTAGTGCGCGGCGATGTTGTGCCGGCTGCCGCTGCGCGTGTTGGCATTCGCGCGATGCAGCAGGCGGGAGAACCAGCGCGCCGGCCCGCGCGTCTCGGCGACGGTGCCCAGCGCGGCTTCGTTGGCGATCCCGAAGGACAGCAGCGCCGTCAGGTCGGGCGTGCTCCAGTCGCCGTCCCGGTAGGAGAACGCCAGGCCCAGATCGCCCTGCAGCAGCAGGCGGATCGCCGGTCGCCAGCGATGCAGGTGCAGCGCCGCGACCGGACCGGGGTACGGACCGACGGCTTCGACGCAGCGCCCATCGGGCAGCGTCAGCGCCAACCGTCCCAGCTGGATGCGCGACAGCACGCGCCGCAGCGACTCATGGCGTGCGCCGAGACGATCGCCGCCCAGGGTCGCGGGGGCGATCTCGAGGACCGCGGGCGCGGTCATGAACGAGCTCTCGTCATGCATGGGGCGTCGTTTCAATTCGGGTGGAGCCATCGGCGCGGATGATGGTCATCGGGCGGTCCGGAGCCGCGGGCCGTTCATGCAGGCGCGCGCCCTTCAGCCAGAGTCGCAGCGCCTCCCAGTGGATGCCGACGACGACCTTCAGCGTCAACAACGGATGCGTCACGAGCAGGCGCAGCAGCGCGCCGTCGCTCAACGGCACGCGGGTCGCGTCGAGTCGTGCGTTGAGCACCGCCGCGCCGTCATCGCCACGGTCGCCCCCGCGTTCGCGTTCGGGTTCACCGCGCTCATGTCCGCCGTTCTCGTGAACGCTGACCCCGATCGACAGCCGCTCACGCGGCGGTTCGATCCTGAAGCGGTAGGTCAAGGCCATGCCGAGGAACGGCGACACGTAGAGCTGTTTGCCGCTGCGCTGTTCGACGATGGCGGCCTCGCGTTGCGCCTCGTCGACCTCGATCAGGTAGCTGTGCCGTTCGCCGAAGGTGTTGTTGACCTCGTAGACGATCGCGCGCAGCGTGCCGTCGGGCGCGTCGCAGAACCAGACGCTCAGCGGATTGAAGGCGTAGCCGAGCAGGCGCGGCATCGCGAGCAGCCGGATCGCGCCGCCGATCGGCAGGCCCGCCAGCGCCAGACGCGCGTCGATGTGGGCACGAAGACCAGGGACGTCCGTGGCCGTGCCGTCGCCATGATCGGCGGGCCGGAAGCTGAAGAGATTGAAGCGCCCCACCGAGAACCACCGCAGCCGCGCGTGCAGCGCGGGCAGTTCGTCGATGTCGAGCAGCAGCGAGAACATCCGGTACTGCAGCCGGTGCCGCAGCGGCTTCAAGCGCTGATGCATCACCTGACCCCGGTAGATCGCGGAATGCAGGTCCGCGTCCGGCCGGGTGCTCATGCGGACACCGCCCGCGGCAGGTGGATGCGATCCGATTCGCCCGCGACGGTCCACGGCCGGCGCACGCCGCCCAGCGCCTCGGCCACCGCGAGCCCGGCCTGCAAGCCGTCCTCGTGGAAGCCGGAACCGAAGTAGGCGCCGCAGAACCAGGTGCGCTGCCGCCCCTGCAGCGACCAGAGCTCGCGCTGCGCCGCGATCGCGCCGGCATCGAAGCGCGGATGCTCGTAGACGTCGGTGCGGATGAGGTGCTCGGGCCGCGGCGCCACGGACGGGTTCAGCGACACGAACAGCGGCGACGCATCGCGCCCTTGCGGCAGATGCGGCTGCAGCCGGTTCATCCAGTAGGTCACCGTCGGCGGCAACTGGAACGTGTCGTCGCTCTGCCCGGCCAGGTAATTCCAGCTCGACCACACGGCCCGCCGACGCGGCATCAGCGCGGGATCGCGGTGCAGCACCGCGAGGTTGCGGGTGTAGGGGAAGGCACCGAGCAAGCGCTGCTCCGCCGCCGTCGGCGCCGTCAGCATGCGCAGCGACTGGTCCGCGTGCGTGGCCAGCACGACGTGGTCGAAGCTGGCCGTCCACGCGCCGCGCCGCGTGCGCAGCCGCACGCCGTCGGCCTCGCGGGCAACGGCGATGACCGGCTCGTCGCGGTGGACGCGGTCCTCGAAGCCGCGCACCAGGCGCCGCACGTACTCGCGGCTGCCGCCGTCGACGGTCCGCCAGACCGGGCGGTCGGTCAGCTTCAGCAGCCCGTGGTTCTCGCAGAAGCGCACGAACGCGGCCACCGGATAACGCCCGATGTCCGCCGCCGACGACGACCAGATCGCCGCGCCCATCGGGTACAGGTGATCGTCGCGGAAGGCGCGGCCGTAGCCGCGCGCGTCGAGGTAGTCGTCGAGCGGCAGATCGCCGCACTCGGCGGCGTCCCGGGGCGCCTCGCGGTAGAAGCGCATCAGGTCGCGCAGCATCCCCCAGAAGCGCGGCCGGATCAGGTTGCCGCGCTGGGCGAAGAGCCCATTGAGGTCGGTGCCCGCGTACTCCAGCCCGCCGCCGTTCAGGCTCACGGCGAAGGACATGTCCGACGCCCGCGTCGGCACGTCCAGGTGGCGGAACAGCGCGCTCAGGTTGGGATAGGCCGGCTCGTTGTAGACGATGAACCCGGTGTCGACCGGCACCGGCACCTGCAGCGAGCCGCAGGGGGCGTCGACCGTGTGGCTGTGGCCGCCGATACGCCCGTCGGCCTCGAAGACCTGGACCTCGTGGCGCTGCGACAGCAGCCACGCGCAGGACAGACCGGAGATGCCCGCGCCGACGACAGCCACCCGCAACCGCCGTCCTTCGTCGAGGAGCGGCGTCGGCGGGCTGGGTCGGTCGTCGGGGCGGTCCATGGGCGCGTCCAGTACTTTCTGGTTGTTCGGTTGTCTGACTGTTTGGCGCTTCTACGCGTGGGTCCGCGTTTTGGATTCCTCCCCCGTGAAGGCCCCCCGCCGCCCGGGCGAAATTCGCCCGCATGGCGACCCGCGCCGAGTCGAGCGATGATCCGGCACGCCGTTCGCCGCGTAAGAGCGTCCATGGGCACCCTGCGACGCGACGAACTTCCCTCGGCCCCGGCCATCCAGCCGGGGGCCGCGTCCCTGTCCCTGTCCGTGCCGTTGAATGTCGGGGCGATCTCTGTGTCGACCGCCGTCTCCGCGCCGAAAGCCCGTCACTTGAAGATCGTCCCGATCGATCCCGACCGCAGCGCGCCGCCGTCCCCGCCCGGAGACGACTGGCCCGCGCTCATGCACCGCGTCGCGGACCTGCGGGACCGGGAGGCCTTCGGCCGGCTGTTCTCGCACTTCGCGCCCCGGGTGAAGAGCTACCTGATCCGCACCGGCAGCACCGACGGCGCCGCCGAGGACCTGGCGCAGGACGCGCTGGTGATGGTGTGGCGCAAGGCGGCGCTCTTCGATCCGGCGCAGGCGGCGGTGTCGACCTGGATCTTCACCATCGCGCGCCGGCTGCGCATCGACGCCGCGCGGCGCCATCAGCTGGACGGCGCCGGCGACGAGTGTTTCGAATTCGACCGGCTCGAAGCCGACCAGCCCGGCGTCGCCGAACACGCCGACGCGACGCGTCAGGCGCGCCGTGTGCGCGAGGCGCTCAACCAGCTCCCGCCCGAGCAGGCGCAGGTGCTGCGCCTGTCCTTCTACGACGACGAACCGCACGCCCGCATCGCGGCCGAGCTCGGCCTGCCGCTGGGCACCGTCAAGTCCAGGATCCGGCTGGCCGTGGCGCACCTGCGCCGGCTGATCGATCTGTGATGTCCCGATTCCTGCTGCCCTCCCCGACCATGCTGCCGCCCCTCGAGATCCGCCATCACCCCGCCGACGAGCTGCTGCTGTCGCTTGTCAGCGGCGCGTTGCCGATCGGCCTGCGGCTGGTGACGCAGACCCACCTGGAGCTCTGCCCGGCCTGCCGGGAGCGCGTGGCGATGCTGCGCGCGCTCGGCGGCGCGGTGCTCGATGAACAACCGGAGGCTCCGATGCGCGCGGACGCGCTGGCGCGGGCCTTCGGTCGCATCGATCAGCTCGAGCAGGCCGAACGGGCCGGTGGAACGCCGACGCCGCGCAAGGTCCCGGCGCCGCCGCCGCTGCCGGCCGGCGCGGTCTGGCCGAAGGCCCTGGCGGGCTGCAGCGCGACGCGCTGGCGCTGGCTGGGCCCCGGCATGCGCTGGAGCCGCGTGACCGTGCCGGACGCGCCCGAGGCCAACGTCTTCCTGCTGCGCATCGGCGCCGGCAAGTACCTGCCGCAGCACACGCACCGCGGCACCGAGCTGACGCAGATCATCTACGGCCGCTTCCACGACGGCCGGGCGCTGTTCGGGCCGGGGGATTTCGACCTCGCCGACGACGACGTCCACCATCAACCGGTGGTGCAGGACGGCAGCGAGTGCATCTGCGTGGCGGCCGTCGACGGCCGCCTGCATTTCGACGGGCTCATCGCCCGCTGGTTCGGATCGCTCGTCGGCATGTGACGGCGGTGAGCGCCGAGGCGACCGCGGCGGACACCCCGCTGACGGTCGTTCCCCACACGAGGTCGATGAACGTCACGTGCCAGGGCCAGTCGCGCAGCGTGGCCTGGTTGGTGAAGTCGTAGGTCGCATAGGCGAGGACGCCGAACAGCGCGCCGCGGCCGAGCGCGCCGACGACCGGCCGGCCCGACCGGGCCGGCGCCACCGCGAAGAACACCAGCCCGCCGACATACAGCGGATAGAACACCGCCACGGCGCGCCAGTCGATGGCCGGCGCCATCAGATGGCCGATGGCGGGTTGGTACAACGCGCCCGAGCTGAGGCTCAGCCAGACCGCGTCCATCGCCAGGAAAACGACGAGCGTCAGGACATAGGCCAGCGGCCAGCGCCAGGCCGGCGCGCGCGTGGGAATCGGGTCGTCGCGAAAGCTCATGAGGATCTCCGGATCAAGGCAGGCGATAGGTCAACGCGCGATCGCCCTTCACCTGCGCGTCGAGGCCGATCCAGCGCCCGTCCGCGCGATCGCGCCACAGTGTGAGCACCTGACGGGCCGACGCGGGCTTGCCGGACGATGTCGATGTCGATGTCGATGTCGACGTAGCCGTCGACGTGATGCGCCACCGCGATGCATCGACGTCCCGCCCGCCAACCGGGATCGATGCATCGGGCAGGCGCTCGATGCGGACCTCGTCCATCTCACCGGTCTGGGGATTCAGCAATCGCTGCTGACGGATCAACGCCGGATGCCAGTACGCGTAGCTCATGAAGCAGGTCGACTCGCCGGCGGTGCCGGTCGCGGTGGAAGCAGCCAGCGCTGCGGGATCCAGGCGACGGTCGACCTGGACAGGCTTCCCATCGTCATCGGTGCTGCTGCGGATCTCCTGCAGGCAATCGCCGCGCCAGCGCTCGCGCGCCTCGTGGCGGTAGCGGAAAACCGTGATGCCGAGCAGCTTGACGTCGAACGCCGCGGTGCTCGTGACCACGCGCGCCTCGGCCGGCCCATCGACGATGAAGCGATGCGTGCCGATCGGCTTGCCGTCCAGGCGCACGTCGAAGTTCCAGCTGTCGGCCCTCGCCGTTGCTGCGAGCCCGAGACTGCAGATGGCCACCAGACTGACGAAGGCCGCGACGCGGGCGGCCATGGGAAAAGATCGCGGCGACGAGGCCGCGTTCATCGCGCCGCCCCGCGCTTCGGTGGCCACGGGATGAAGGCGCTCGTGCGGGCGATGTAGTCGCGATACGCGGGACGACGTTCGCCGATGTCCTGCTCCAGCAGCGTGACGCCGGAGACCTTCAACAGCAGGATCGTCATCAGCAGCGGCGAGACCAGTGTCCATGCGCCTGCCCATCCGCCGGCGGCCAGCCCCATCACGCCGAGGCCCCACCAGACGCAGGTTTCGCCGAAGTAGTTGGGATGGCGCGAGTACCGCCACAGGCCGGCGTCCATCACTTGACCGCGGTTGGCGGGATCGCGTCGGAACCGCGCGAGCTGCGCGTCGGCGATCGTCTCGATCAGCAGCCCGCCCACCGCGAGCGCGGCACCGAAGCCATCCCACGCGCCCCAAGGCGCCCGCTCCGACGCGGTGGCCACCAGCATCGGCCAGCCGACGATCCACCCGAGCACCGCCTGCAGCAGGAACACGAGCCACAGGCTCTTGAGCGCGAAGTGCGGCTGGTTGCGCGCGCGGATCGCCTGATAACGACGGTCCTCGCCATGGCCCCAGTTGCGGACCGTGACGTAGAGGCCGAGCCGCAGCGCCCACGCGAGCGTGATCGCCAGCATGACGAACGCGCGCGCATCGCCGCCGGCCTGCCACACGTAGCACGCGACCGGTACGGCGATGAACGCCGACCAGACGCGATCGGCGAGGCTCGCATCGCGCAGCGGGATGCTCGCGAGCCAGGTGGGCACCGCGATCGCGACGGCGATCAGCAGGCCGGTGAGCGCCAGCGCGGGCGTGGCGGGGAGCGCGTCGAGGAAGGCCATGGGGACGGCCTCAACGCCGCGGCGCGAAGAGGTAGTGGCTGACCCACCACTGCTGCCCGCGGTCGTAGCCGAAGAGTTCCTCGACGGACAGCAGGAAGAGGCGCCAGCGCTGCCACCACATCGGCGCGTCGGCGACGCCGTAGACGGACTCGAAGACCGGCCACAGCGCGGCGCGATGCGCGTCGAAGCGTTCCAGCCAGGCGGCGGCGGTGCGCGCGTAATGGCGCCCGTCCCAGCGCCAGCGCTGCAGCAGCGCGAGGTCGTCCTGGCACAGCAGCGCGAGGTCGTCGCTGGGCATCATGCCGCCGGAGAAGAAGTGCTGGCTCATCCAGTCGGTGGCGTCGCGGACCTCGAAGGCGTAAGGCGCCTCGCGGTGGGCGAAGACGTGCATGAAGAAGCGGCCGTCGTCGCGCAGCCATCCGGCGACCTTGCGGAACGCGCGCGGCCAGTTGCGCAGGTGCTCGAACATCTCGACCGACACGACGCGGTCGAAGCGGCGGTCGAGGCTGCCGTCCTCGCCGAACGCGTTGAAGTCGCAGGTCAGCACGCGCAGGTTGCGCAGTCCGCGCGCCTGGGCCTGGCCCTCGATGAAGGCGCGTTGCGACGCGGAGTTGGACACGGCCAGGATCTGCGCCGCGGGGAAACGTGCCGCCATCCACAGGCTCAGCGAGCCCCAGCCGCAACCGAGTTCGAGGATGGTCTGCCCGTCGGCGAGCCCGGCGCGCGCGACGGTCGCTTCGAGCGCCGCTTCCTCGGCGGCTTCGAGCGTGTCGACGCCCTCCGGCCACCAGCAGCAGCTGTACTTGCGCTGCGGGCCGAGCATGGCCTCGAACAGCGAAGCGGGCAGCTCGTAATGCTGCTCGTTGGCCTTCTCGGTCTGCACGGCCAGCGGCGCGGCGCGCAGAGACGCCAGGAAGGCCTGCGTCAACGCGGCGGCGGTTTCGTATTCGTGGTGATGCGATTCGTCGAGGCGCTGGCGCAGCAGGCGGCGGATGCCCAGCCGCACGGCGGCCTCTGGCAGCAGGCCGCGTTCGGCGAGCCGGACGGCAATCGAGGAGATATCGAGATCCATGGAGACGCCCGGAAGCGGAGGACGCTCCCTATACGCAGGGAGAGGCGATCTGGATCTCCGGGCGTCGCCGCGATGGTCTGCGTGCCCTGCCACGCCTTCCATTGTTTGGCATCCCCAAACAGTGATTGTGCGAACCGCCTGTTTATCGGCGACCGTCGAATTCCTACAGTGACTGCATCTGCAATCACCCTGAAGGAATGCCTTTCATGACCACCCGCGACGTCGTCTCCCCGCCCGACCGCCACGCCCTCTACGAGTTGCACCGCTACTCGCCCGCCATCCGGTCCAACGGCCTGCTCTTCGTCTCGGGCCAGGTCGGCAGCCGGTCCGACGGCTCTCCCGAACCGGACCTCGATGCCCAGGTACGTCTTGCCTTCAAGAACCTCAATGCCATCCTTGCGGAAGCCGGCTGCAGCTTCGCCGACGTCATCGACGTGACGGTGTTCATGGTGGACCCGCACACGCGTTTCGAGCGCGCCTGGGAAGTGGCCGCCGAGTTCTGGGGCGAGGCGCCCTACCCGACCGCCACCGCCATCGGCGTCACCTGGCTGGCGGGTTTCCAGTTCGAGATCAAGGTCATCGCGAAGCTGCCGGAAGCGGGCTGAGGCGGACTGCGGCCGCTTCCAGCTGAGGGACACTGAGGTCACGTCTGAATCCGCAGAGTCCCCGATGACCAGTCCCGCGCGACGCCTCGCCCGATCCGAAGACCTCGAACCAGTCTTCGCGATCTACTCGCATCCCCAGGTCGTTCCCTACCTGACCTACGAGCCGATGGACCTCGCGTCCTTCGTGCCGATCTTCGAGGAACTCGTGCGCAGCGGCGCCTTCTGGATCTGGGAAGTGGACGGCGAGATCGCCGGCTTCTACCGGGCGACGCGTTATCCCGGCCGCGTGAACCACGTGCTCCTGCTGGGCACGCTGGCCGTCGATCCTCGCCGCCACGGCCGGGGCGTCGGCCACGCCATGATCGACGACGCCCTGCGCCACTTCCGCGACGCCGGCATCCGCCGCGTCGAGCTCTACGCCGAGACCGACAACGCCCAGGCGCTGGCCTTCTACCAGCGGCTCGGCTTCGTGGTGGAAGGAACGCTCCGCGACTTCTACAAGCGCGCCGATCAGGCGCACTACGTCGACGAGCACGTGCTGGGGCTGCTGCTGGTCTGATCCGGCGCGCGGCGGACCTGCCGCGTCCGTTGGATCACGAACCGTTCGGATGCTGCCAAGGCTTGTAGACGAACTCCAGGCTGTGGCCGTCGGGGTCCAACACGTTGGCCGCGTAGTAGCGCGGGTCGTAGTGAAGGCGCGCACCGGGGGCGCCGTTGTCGGTCGCGCCGGCCGCCATCGCCGCGGCGTAGGCGGCATCGACGGCGGTGCGACTGTCGGCAACGAAACCGACGTGGGTCGACTGAGCGTTCGCCGTGCCCTGGCGCAGCCAGAAGAACATGCGCCCGTGGGCGCCGAAGCCCTTCAAATCGGGATGGCCCGGCGGGCCCTTGCGCCCGTCGTAGTCGAGGCGGTCGACGATGCCCAGCGGCGCGAGGCTCGCGGTGTAGAAACGGACGGCGCGATCGGTGTCGCTCACGGACAGGAAGACATGGTCCAGCACAGGGCCTCCAGGAAGGAATCGGACGGGGAACGGAATGTACGTGGCGATCGCACGTCAGACGACGTAGCCGCCCGAGACCTCGATGTCCTGCGCGTTGATCCACCCGCCGTCTTCGCTCAGCAGCGAGGCGATCACGCGTGCGACCTCTTCCGGCTCGCCCACGCGGCCCAGCGCTGTCTGGGACGACAGCAGCGCCTCGAACTCGTCGTTCAGGCCGCCGCCCAGCTCGGTCCGGATCGCGCCGGGCGACACCGAGTTGGCGCGGATGCCCTGCTCGCCGAACTCCTTGGCCATGTAGCGCGTGAGCACCTGCAGGCCCGCCTTGAACGCCGCGTAGGGCGCCACGCCGGCGGTCGCGACGCGCGTCGTGGCGCTGGTCAGGTTGACGATGCTCGCGCCCTTGCGCAGCAGCGGAAGCAGGGTCTGCGTCAGGAAGAACGGGCCCTTGAGGTGCACCTTGAGGAGGCCGTCGAACTGGGCCTGCGTGACGCCGGCGATCGGCTGGAACAGGCCGTAGCCGGCGTTGTTCACCAGGCCTGCCAGATGCGTCGTTTCCCAGACGGTCGCAAGCGCCTGTTCCACCTCGGCGCGGAAAGCGCCGAAGGCCTCGACGGCGGCGACGTCCAGGCGAAGCGCGACGGCCTTGCCTCCCCGGTCAGCGATGTCGCGCACCAGCGCGTGCGCCGCATCGGGACTGGCGTTGTAGGTGAGGATCACGCCGAACCCGCGGCGCGCCGCCTCCCGGGCCGTGCTCGCGCCGATGCCGCGGCTGCCGCCGGTGATGACGACGACGTCGCCGGTGGTGACGATGGTGTCGGCGGTGGTGGCGGCGCGGGTGTTGTTGCTCATGCTCATTCCAGGTTCCAGAAGTTCAGTGGACGGGGTGACTGAACGATAGAAAAATGGCCGTCGCCTGTCGCAACGGTTCCTGCCTCATTCCTGCCCAATCCTGCTTTCCGGCTTGCGCCACGACGTAGAGGCAGGGTCCAATGCCGCCATGCAGCAGCCACTCGACGAGCTCCGGTCCCTGGCCGGCCGGGCGCGGAACCGCCCGACGGAAACGGGCATCCCGCGCGTCTTCATGGTCCAGGGCCGCATTCCCGAGCACGAGCTGGCGGCCGTCTACGACCCGATGGTCAACCTCATCCTCACGGGAGGAAAGACCCTGGTGGTGGGCGATCAGGCGCTGGACTACGACCCGGCCACCTATTTCGTCATGTCGGTGGACCTGCCCGCGGCCGGAACGGTGAGGCCGGCGGCTGACGGCTCGCCCTACCTGGCCGTCGCCCTGACACTCGACGCGGGCGTGCTGACGGACCTGCTCTCCGACCTGCCCGATCCTGCCGCTGCCGCGAGCGACCCACGTGCGTTCTCGATCGCGGCGGTGACGCCCGAGCTGCTCGACGCCTGGGTGCGCATGCTGCGGCTGATGGACCACCCCGGCGACATTCCCGCGCTCGCGCCCGCCTTCGAGCGCGAGATCCTCTACCGCGTGCTGCAGGGCCCCATGGGCTGGATGCTGCGCGACGTCGCCACGCCGGACACGGCACTGGCCCGCATCAACCGCGTCATCCAGCGCATCCGCCGCGAGTTCGACCAGCCGCTCGCGATGGAGGATCTCGCCGAGCACGCCGCGATGAGCGTCTCCGCCTTCCATCGGCACTTCAAGGCGGTCACCGCGCTGAGTCCGCTGCAGTACCAGAAGCAGCTGCGCCTGCTGCAGGCGCGCAAGCTGCTGGTCGCCACGGGCGGGAACGTCACCTCGGTCGCGCACGAGGTGGGATACGAAAGTCCGACGCAGTTCAGCCGCGAGTACGGGCGCGCGTTCGGAATGCCGCCCGCCAAGGACGCGTTGCGAATCATGGCGGCGATCCAAGTCCGCACGGGGTCAGGTGTTGATGCCGGGGAAGGACGCGGCGGCCTTTACAGTCCCCGCTTCAACGCCGGGAAACCCAGATGACGGATCGCCCCTTCGACGCCCTCCACGCCGCCTTGCGCGCCGAGGTCGACCAGCAGTTCCTGCCCAACGTGGCGACCGCGCTGCTGCGCGGGCGCACGGTGGTGGATCGCTTCTGCTACGGCGAAGCGGACCGCGAGGCCGGCATCGCGCTGCGGGAGGATCATCTCTTCCGGATGTTCTCCAGCACCAAGCTGATCACGGCCTGCGCCGTGCTCCTGCTCGTGGAACAGGGGCGGCTCGGCCTGGACGATCCCGTCGACCGTCATCTTCCCGAGCTCGCCAACCGCCGCGTCCTGCGCCCCGGCGCGCGCGACCTGTCGGACACCGAGCCCGCCCGCACCCCGATCACCGCGCGCCACCTGCTGACGCACACCTCGGGCCTCACCTACGGCGTCTTCGATCCCGGCTCGCCGATGTTCGACGCCTACAACCGCGCCCGCGTCCTCGACCACCGCCGCGACCTGGCCGGCATGATGACGGCGCTGGCCGACCTGCCGCTGATCTTCCATCCCGGAACGCAGTGGGAGTACTCGGTGTCCATGGACGTGCTGGGGCGCCTGGTGGAGGTAGTGAGCGGCGAGCGCTTCGGCCAGTTCCTGGCGCGGCACATCTTCGAGCCGCTCGGCATGGTGGACACGGACTTCTGGGTGCCGCCTTCGAAGCGCGACCGCTTGACGGTGCTCTACGAGGGCGCGGACTTCAACGACCCCGACAAGCCCGGCCTGCCGCGCGTCGACGACAAACCTTATCCCGGCGCCTATGTCCAGCGCGCGCCGCTGGAGTCCGGCGGCGGCGGACTCGTGAGCACCCTGGACGACTCCATCCGCCTGATCCAGAGCCTGATCCCCGGCGGTCCGACACTGCTCAAACCCGCCACGCTGGACATGATGTTCAGCAACCAGCTCGCGCCAGGGCTGCACGTGCGCTTCGACGACGCGCCGCAGACGCCGGGCCGGCTGTTCGGACTGGGCTCCGCGGTGCGCGCCTTCGCCGATCGGGGCGAGCCCGCCGAGGCGGCCGGGGAAGTCGGCTGGGGCGGCCTCGCGGGCACGCTGTGGTGGATCAATCCGCGCCTGAACGTCGCAGCGGTGTTGCTGACGCAGCGCTACTTCGGCTACGCGCATCCGTATGGATTGAGGTTCAAGCGGAAGGCGTATGAAGCACTGATGACGGCGTCCCCGCGATGAGCGCGCTTGCCTCACTCGATTCGTCTACTTGCTGACGGACCGCCGACGTCGCACGTATCCCCCGGCGATCAACGCCAACGCGCCAAGCCCCATCAACACGATGCTCGCCGGCTCCGGCACCACGGCGATCGCATACGAGCGCGTGTAATCGAAGCCGCTGTCGGCGCTGAGCGCGTACGCGACGCTGTCGCCATCGGCCGTCGTGACCGAGCGGATGCCACCCCAGTAGGCGTTGACGTCGACGTGCCCGCCTCCGGACAGCCCGCCCTCGATGGTCGGCGATGACAGCGTCGTGCGCATGTCAAAGCTCAATTGGGCGGCCTGACCCGACACGACATCGGCGGTGACCTCGTACCAGCCGAAGCCCGAATCGCCGCCGCCCAGCGGCCGGTCGCCATACAGGTAGGGCGAGGTCGTGCCGTCGCCGTTCGCGTAGGCCCCGGTGAACATCCGGGTCCCGCTGCCGTTGAGGCCCTGCGCCAGCTGCCAGCTCCAGAATCCGTTCGTGGTGTCGTAGCGGGTGGAGCCTCCCGCGTCCTGCGCCAGCGAGGCGCTGCCCACCACCTGGATGCGATAGGTCACCTTCAACGCCTGTCCCGCGACGCCGCTGTCGAAGGTGAGCGCGTCCGACAGGCTCACGCTCGCGAATGTCGCGGCGTAGACCTGGGAGCCCGCATAGGACGCGGCGCTGGCGGCCTGGATCGTGCCCGGCCCGATGAAGCTCCGGCCGGAGGCCCAGGCCCTGTACGGCGCGCCCGTGTTGCTGTCCACGCCCGCTGCCGTGACGGTGGAAGTGACGAGCCCGACGCCGTCGACGTCCTTGGACTCGCGCTGGTCGGCCACCGTGGTGATGACCACGCCGCCCGGCGTGAAGGGCTGCACCGGCGTCTGCGCCATGGCGCCGTGAGCCATGGCGGCCATGACAGTCATGAGGACGGCGAGGATTCCGATCGGCTTCATGTGAGCGCTCCCTGGTTGTCGGAACGTCCACGATAGGAAGCGGGTGCGCCGCGTCCTGTCACCGCTTCGCGGTGCCAGTGGGGATACGCCCGGGTGCGCAGCTTGCCGGCGGCCCGCCGCGTCGGTGCGATGCCGCACGCAGTAGCATCGGGTCATGACTCAACGCACCATCCCCGCCGATCGTCCCCAGACCCTGGGCGAAGAGATCGCCAATGCCATCAGCCACGGGCTGGGCGCGCTGCTGGCCATCGCCGCCCTGCCCATCCTCGTCATCCGCGCGATGAATCACGGCGAGGCCGCGGACGTCGCGGCCGCCGCCATCTTCGCCTCCACCGGCATCCTGCTGTACGGCATCTCCACGCTGTACCACGCGCTGCCCGCGAAGCTGGCCAACGGCCGCCTGAAGGCCTGGCTGATGCGCCTGGACCACGCCGCCATCTACGTCTTCATCGCCGGCAGCTACACGCCCTTCACGCTGGGCGTGCTGCACTCGGGGCCGGGCGTGACGCTGCTGATCGCCGTCTGGGCCGCGGCCGCCTTCGGCGTCACGATCAAGCTGCTGAACCGGCTGCGCCATCCGCTGGTGTCGACGGCGCTCTACCTCGCCATGGGCTGGGTGGTGGTTTTCGCCATCGGGCCGCTGATCGAGCGCACCCCGGGGCCGGGTCTTGCGCTGCTGGTGGCGGGCGGCCTGAGCTACACGCTGGGCGCGGTCGTCTTCCTGCTCGACAACAAGCTGCGCTACGCTCACTTCGTCTGGCACCTGTTCGTGCTGGGCGGCAGCGTCTGCCACTTCTTCGCGGCGCTGTTCTACGCCTACGGCTGAGTGCGCCCGGCGGCGAGCCTCCGTTCAAGGCGCTGCCGCCACCCGCCCCGGATGCGGCCGCCCGGCCGCATCGATGTGAACCTCCTGCAGCTGCCAGTCCTTCACGCCTTCAGCGGTGACCGTCATCCACAAGATCGATCCGGTGTTGTTGTCCGCATCCTTGAAGCCGTCGAAGACGAAATTGCCCAGGCTGTAGATCACCGGCTTGCCGTCGATGATCTCCGTGTCCTGACGGATGTGCGGATGCGTGCCGACGACCGCGTCCGCGCCGGCCCGGATCATCAGCCGGGCGAGCGCGCGCTGGCGGGCGTGCGAGGTCTCGCTGTGCTCCTCGCCCCAGTGCATGAAGGGGATCACCACGTCGGCCTGCGCTCTCGCCGCATCGATGTCGGCGACGATCTGCTCCTCGTCCGCCCAGCGATGCCGGGACTGTCGGGGCCGGCCTCGAACTGGCGGGGGAACATCTCGTTGTAGCCCAGCAAGGCGATGCG
Organism: Roseateles sp.; assembly: GCF_036486225.1. GTDB lineage: Bacteria > Pseudomonadota > Gammaproteobacteria > Burkholderiales > Burkholderiaceae_C > Roseateles. The sequence continues at coordinate 30,588 of NZ_DASVNZ010000273.1, forward strand.
CAAGCCCTGGCGCTCGAGGATGACGGGCCGATGCGCCGAGCGCAGATCGGCCCCGCCGCCGAAGTGCGGCAGACCGGCGCGATCCAACCGCGTCAACATCTGCGCGAAGGCCGCCGGGCCGAAATCGCCCGAATGATTGTTGGCCAACGAGACCGCGTCCACGTGACGCCGCAGCACGTCCAGCACGCGCGGATGCGCCCGGAAGGTCCACGGCTTGTCGACCTGGCTGCCGCCGGTGGCGATCACGCATTCGAGGTTGGCGATGCGCAGGTCCGCGCCCTTCATCGTCCCCATGACGGCCGCGAAAGGATCGCGGCCGTTGGCGATCACGCGACCCGGGCCGTCCGCCAGCATCACGTCGCCCATCCACGCCACGCGCACCGCAGCCGTGCTCGGCGCGGGCCGCGCCACGCGGGACAACGGCTGGGCCGGCAGTGCGTCATCGCCGGTGGCGTCTGCGCGGTCCCAACCCTCCGGCGTCGCGCCCGGTCGCACCAGGGCGCAGCCCCAGGCCAGTTCCCGCCCGAGGCCCGGCAGATAGGCCCGTTGCCAGCCTGAGACCGTCGGCCGCCATCGCGCCTCCTGCCCGAGGACTTCCTGACTCGCCGTCGTCCACCGACTCTGCGAGAGCACGATGCCTCGTCCTTCGCCGCTACGTCCCAGCACCGTGACGACGACGCGGTCGATCATCTCCACACCCGACGTGCTTCCCGACGCGCCCGCCAACGCGACAGCGCGCAGCTCGAAGCTCTCGCCCACGAGGACCTTCGACGTCGCCAGCGGATCGATGCCCGCCGACACGCGAAGCGTGGCGGTCGTGCCGCTGGTGCGCATGCTGCAGAGCAGTTCGGCCGGTGCGGCCGACTGCGCGAATGTCGCGTGGCTCGATGCCAAGCCGGCAGACACGGAGAGACCGACCAGCCAGCGGTACCGGACGCTCACGGCAGCGTCGCCCGGATCAACTGATGCTCCGACATCAGCACCAGCTGCTTGATCCCGACCGCGGTAAACGCCCAGCCGCTGTCGCCGCCCAGGCGCGGATCGCTGCCGAAGGTGAGCCGGGCTCCCAGCGGGACCAGCACCGTCATCGCGCCGGTGGCCGGATCCAGGCTCGCCAGGTCGCCGCCCTCGGAGATCACATAGACGTTCCCCGCGGGGTCCACGGTCAGCCGCCGGACCTTCGCGGGCAGCGAGCTGACGGTCCCGTCTGGCGCGATGCGACGGACCGTGGGCGTCTCGTTCCTGCCGCCGTCCAGCAGCCACAGCGAGCCGTCCGGCGCCAGGGACAGGTCCAGCGGCATCGTGAACCGCGCCGTCGCGCGCGCGCCGTCGATCGCGGCCTTCTGGCCCATCACGCCGGCATAGGTGGTGACGTTGCCGGCCGGGTCGATCCGGCGGATGGCGTAGTTCATCGAATCCGACGCGAACAGATCGCCGTTGGCCGCGCGGGCAAGACCTGTCACGTTGGTGAAGCGCGCGGTCGTCCCGAGGCCATCCACCGCACCCTGCCCTTGCCCCGATGAATCGCCGAAGACCGAGGGCGTGCCCGCGATCGTCCGCACGGTGTTGGTCGCATCGACGGCGCGGATCGTCGACACGTCGGAGAAGTAGATCACCCCGGCCGGATCAACCACGATCGCCTGGCTCGCGTTCAACACGTCGGCAGCGCTGCCGGTGCCGTCGAAGCTGCCGACGCCGAGGAGCCCGGCGATGGGCGAGACGGCACCGCCGGGCGCGATGCGGCGCAGCGACGCGATCGAGCCGACGACCAGGCTGCCGTCGGGCGCGCCTGCGACGGCGACCGCGCGGCTGAAGTGACTGAGCCCGTCGGTGAGGGCGTCCTCGGGGAACCAGGCGAACGGCAGCTGTGCAAGCACGCCGGTGCCCGCCGTCGTGCCGTTGAAGCCGAACGGATACGCGGCGGCCAGCGTGGTGACCACGCCGCTCGCGTCGATCCGGCGAACCGCCCCCAGGAAGAGGTTGGTTTCCGTGAGCATCAAGCCGCCGTCCGCGGTCGGCGTCAGACCGCCCCCGTTGAGCGCCGACTCGATGGTGGCGGCCCCCTTCGGGCCGTCCCTCGGCACGGTCGCGCCGGCCGTTCCCGCCAGCGTCGTGACCACGGCGGTGGCGGTGTCGATCGTGCGCACCAGGCCGGCGCTGTCACGCACGTACAGCGTGTTCCCGGAAACGGCCATCTGCTGGGGAGCCACGATGATCGCCCCCGTGCCCGTGCCGTCCATCGTCGGAGACACCGTCCCGCTGCCGCTGCCGGCCAGGGTCTGGACGGCCCCCGCGGCGTTGCCGTTGCGCAGGATGCGGCGGATGCGTCCGTCTTCGCTGGACACATAGACCGTGCCGTCGCTTCCGACCGCGAGGCCGGACGGGTAGAAGAACTTCGCCGCGCCGGCGGCGCCGTCGAAGTAACCGGCCAGGCCCGCCGAGCCGGCATAGGTGCTCACGACCCCGGCGGTCGTGACGCGGCGGATCAGATGGTTGCTGCGATCCGCGACGTACAGATCCCCGTCAGGACCGACGGCGATGGCGCTGGGCAGGTAGAACCGTGCCGCGGTGCCGGTCCCGTCGGCGCTGCCGAACTGACCCGCGGCGCCCGCGATCGTGGTCACCGTGCCACCGGTGTCGATGCGGCGGATCACGTAGCCGAACCGTTCGGTGACATAGAGAATGCCGGCGGCGTCGACCGTGATGCCGTACGGGACGTTGAACTTCGCGACGGCGCCCTGGCCGTCCACCGTGGTGCCTGACATGTCGGCGACCGAGCCGGCGATCGGGGTGATCGACTGCAGGTCCGCCGACAGGCGCAGCACCGCGTTACCGGACACGAAGGCGTAACTGCCCGAGCGCTCCCGCACGATGCCGCGAGAGAACGCGATCGGCGCCTGATGGCGCAGGCCGGTCACCGCGATCGGCGCCAGCACGCTGACTGCGGGACTGGTCACGGTCAGCGTGGCCGTCGCGCTGGTGGTCGCGCTCTCGCCGCCGCAGTCGAGCGCGGCGCGGAACTTCGCGCCGTTGTCAGCGATCGCGCTGGTGAACGCGTAGCTCGGCGTCGTCGCCGAGGGGATGGCGGTGAAGGCGCCGTCGGCGCCAGCGTTGCGCTGCCACTGGATGTTGAGCGTGCCGCTGCTGCACGTCGCCGCGACGACGAAAGTCGCCTGCGCGCCCGCGACCACCGCGGCATCGGTGGGCTGCTGGGTGACGGTCAGCACAGGCGGCGTGACGACCGGCGGGGTCACGACAGGCGGTGTGACGGGCGGCGTCACCACGGGTGGCGCCGTCGGCGCCGCGCCATCGGGAGACGCCAGATCGTTGCCGCCCCCGCACGCGACCAGGAGGACACACAGCACGGCGACGAGGACGGCCTGCAGCCGCCGCTCCACCGGGAACCAGTCAACACTGAACATGGCAACTCCGCAATGACGGGAAGGGGGGCGCCGCGTCGTCACACCGTCAAGCCTTCAAACGGTCACCGACGCAGCGCCTGCTCCCTCACTGAACGAAGTTCCGGACATGAGCCGGACATGAGCCGGACACGCGAAGGACACCGGCGAGCGATTTCCTTGTCCCTTGCTTGAGGTTCCCGCGCGCTGTCCATCCCCGATCGCCCATCTCGTTCACCTGGGCAGGACGACGTGATTTCTCCCGTCGTCCCCAAGGGGAGCGCGATGGACGAGTTGTTCAAGGGCTTGCTGACCGCAGGCACGGTGATGCTGGTGATGGCGGCGGCACGGCACGGCGGGCGCCGGGTGGCAGGTCTTGTCGCCGCGTTGCCGACGATCACGGCGCCGACGCTGGCCTGGCTGGCGTACGACGAAGGGATGGGCTTCGCGATCAGCGCCGCGATCGGCAGCGTCGCGGCCTGCGCGATGCTGGCGGTCTTCGCGCTGGGGTACGCGCGCGCCGCCCGCTACCGCGGCGGCGCCGTCGCGCTGGCCTGCGGGGTGGGCGGCGCGCTGGCCATGGCGCTGCCTGCGAAGGCGGCCAGCGCCGACCTGGGCACCGCGCTGATGCTGGCGCTCGGCAGCTGCGCGGTCACCTTCGCCGCGATGCCCCGGCTCGGTGCGGAGATCGTGTCGCGCCAGCGGCCCGACCCGCGGTCTTGCCCCCAGCCCGAGGGCTCGACGTGGTGCTCACCCTGGTTCGTCGCGACGACGGCCGGCGCGCTCACCGCGATCGCGACCCTCCTCGGCCCTGCCCTGGGCGGCTTCGCCTGCGGGCTGCTGTCCTCGCTGCCGCTGATCACCGGTCCGGTCGCCATGGCGGAGCACGCCAACGGCGGGCACCGCGCCGCCGCGCACTTCCTGCGCGGCTATGTCGGCGGACTCTTCGGCAAGGCGGCCTTCGGCACCTTGTTCGTCCTGCTCGCGCCCCGCACGGGCGCCGTGGCGGCGCTGTCGCTCGCCTGCGCCTGCGCGTGCCTGCTGTCCACCGTACGGTTACGGTTGCCGTCGCTCAGCCCCGCCTGGTGGTCATTGAAACCGGGGCAACAGATGGCCCCGCTGCGACTGCTGCGACCGATGACCCGCGCCTCGCGCCGGGCGGAGTGACACGAGATGACACAAGCCTGTCAGGACTTGGGGACGCCCGGCGGCACGGACCGCTCGGAGCGCGCGCTACCATCGCCGTCACCAACCTCGTTTTGGACGGAAGCACGGCATGGGGGAAGTGACGCAGTTGATCGGACGGGCGCGCGACGGCGACCGCGACGCCTTCGACAGGATCTTCGAGCTGCTCTATCCCGAGCTCCGGCAGGTGGCGCACCGGCGTCTCTCGCGCGGGTCCGGCGACGACCTGATGGCGACGACAGCCCTGGTCAACGAGTGCTACCTCAAGTTCCTCCAGCGCGAGTCGCTGACGCCCTCCGACCGTGCGCACTTCCTGGCCTACGCGGCCACGGTGATGCGATCGATCATCGTGGACGCGGCACGCCTGGCGAAGACGGACCGCCGCGGCGGCGACGCCCAGCAGGTCACGTTCGACTCCGAGCTCATCGGCGCCCTGCCCGCGGCATCCGACGAGATCCTCGCGGTGCATGCGGCGCTGGAGGACCTGGCCCGCGTCGACGAGCGGCTGGGCCGCGTGGTCGAGATGCGTTACTTCGGCGGTCTCGAGGACGAGGAGATCGCCGAGGCGCTGGGCCTGTCCTCGCGCACCGTGCGCCGCGACTGGGACAAGGCGCGGCTGCTGCTGGCCCACGCGCTGCGGGACTGACGCCGCCGTCGCGGGTCGGATGAGCACATGACGACCCTCTCGAAACTCGAAGGCGACTGGCCCGCGATCAGCGCCCTGCTGGACGAGGCGCTCAACCTCTCGCCCACCTCGCGCAAGGCCTGGCTCGAAGGCCTGATCGGCGAACACGCCGTGCATCGCGAGACGCTGCGCGCGCTCCTCGCGCACCAGGCCGAGGTGGAGACCGACGACTTCCTCGACACCCTGCCGCGGCTGTTCCCGGCGGAAGGGCCGGCCGACCAGGCCGGGCCGTTCGACGGCGTCGTCGCGGGCAGCAGCGTCGGCGCCTACCGGCTGATCACCGAGATCGGCCGCGGCGGCATGGGCACGGTGTGGCTCGCCGAGCGGGCGGACGGTCTCGTGAACCGGCGCATCGCGCTCAAGCTGCCGCGCATCGTCTGGGGCGACAGCCTCGCCGAGCGGCTCGCGCGGGAACGGCAGATCCTGAGCACGCTCGAGCACGAGCACATCGCCCGGCTGTACGACGCCGGCGTCGACGGGCACGGCCGACCATTCCTGGCGATGGAGCATGTGGACGGCATACCCATCGATGCCTACTGCCGCAGCCACGCGCTGCCGGTGCGCGAGCGGGTCGTGCTGCTGCTGCAGGTGATGGCGGCGGTGGGGCATGCGCACTCGCGGCTCGTCGTGCACCGCGACCTGAAGCCGAGCAACATCCTGGTGACGCCGCAGGGCCAGGTGAAGCTGCTGGACTTCGGCATCGCCAAGCTGCTCGAAGGCGACAGCACGGCGCGCACCGCGCTGACCGAGCTCTCGGGCCGCGCGCTGACGCTGGACTACGCGAGCCCCGAGCAGATCCGCGGCGACCCGCTGGGGACGCCCAGCGACGTCTACAGCCTGGGCGTGGTGGCCTACGAGGTGCTGGCGGGTGTGCGTCCGTATCGCTTGAAGCGGGGCAGCGCGGCCGAGCTGGAAGAAGTGATCGAAGCCGCGGAAGTGCCGATGGCCAGTAGCATCGCCCTCGCCATCGGCCCCGGCGAGACCGATCCCGCCGCGGATCGGGCGCTGCGCCGGCAACTGCGAGGCGACCTCGATGCGATCCTGAACCACGCGTTGAAGAAGTCGCCCGCCGAGCGGTATCCGACGATGGATGCCTTCGCGCAGGACCTACGCCGCTGGCTGGACGGCGAGCCGGTCCAGGCGAGGCCCGACGGCTGGGCGTATCGCATGGCCAAGCTGGTCCGGCGCCACCGGCTGCCGGTGGCGGCGGGCGCCGTCGCCACGCTGGCGCTGCTGGGCGGCGCTTCGGTCGCGTTGTGGCAGGCACATCAGGCCGGGCTGCAGACACAACGCGCGCAGGCCGAGGCGGCCACGGCGCGCGCCGTGCAGGGCTTCCTGGAAGGCGTGTTCCGCGTGAACACCGCCGACCAGGCCGACCCGGCGAAGGCGCGCGACACGACCGCGCGCGAGCTGCTGGACCGCGGCGCGGAGCGCATCAACGCCGAACTCAAGGACGCGCCCGCCGCGCGGTTGCGGCTGCTGACGGTGCTGGCCTCGATGTACCAGGACCTGGGCTTGTACGCGCGCGAGGTCGATCTGCAGCGCCAGCGCCTGGGCGTGGCGCGCGAGTTGCACGGCTCCGCCAGCGACGAGGCGGTGCGGGCGATGGCGGCGCTGGCCAACGCCCTGGCCCAGGACAGCAAGCGCGATGAAGCCGCGGCGCAGTTGAAGGACGCCACGGCCCTGCTGGATGCGCGGCAGGACAACAGCTCGCCGACGCGATTGCAGGTGGAGATCGGCCAGGCCTCGCTGAACCGACGCGCGGAACCGGTGCTGGCGATGGCCTTCGCCGAACGCGCCTTGACGATCGCCCGCCGCGGCGACTCCAACGCCGACCTGCTGCTGGTGCTGCACATCCTGGGCGATGCGGCCTTGTATGACCGGTCGTTCGAGCGCGCGCGCGCGGCCTACGCGGAAGCCGTCCAGCTCTGCGAAGCGCATCCGCCGCTGGGCGCCGGCGAGCTGTCGCTGCTCTACGAATTCCTCGGGCATTCGCAGCGTGCGCTGGGCCGGTACGCCGAGGCCGAGACCAGCATGCGCAAGGGCATGGAGGCGGAGGTCGCGCGCAACGCCAACGCGGTGCGCGTGGCGGAGACGCAGACGCACCTCGCGATCTTCCTCAACCTGGGCGGGCGCTTCCGCGACAGCCTGACGGCGCTGGCGCCGGCATGGCGCTGGAGCGAGACCGCGCCGGCCGACCTCCCGCAGCGCCGCTGGGTCCGCATGTGGCAGGCGCGCGCGCTGGCGAACTACGGTCATACGCAAGCCGCGCTGGCCGTCAGCAGCGACGACGTGGTGGTGCTGGGCAAACCTCATCCGGTGGACGGCATGGACGAGCAGGTGCTGACGGACCGGGCCGTTGCGTTGACGAGCCTCGGTCGATTGGCCGAGGCCCAGACCTTGCTGGAGCGCCAGCGACAGGCCACCCCTGCCGGCAAGCCGCCGGGCAGGCTCTACAGCCTGGCGCTGCGGCGCTGGCAGGTGCAAAGCGGTCAGGCGCGCGAGGCGCTGGCCGGGCTGCAGGCGCAACGCGCCGCGAGGAAGGTGCCGCCCGCCCCCACCCCGAGCGAGCCCGTGACGGAGCAGGCCGAGTCCGCGTGGCTCGAACTGAACGCGGGCCATCTCGACGTGGCAGAAGCGCAGGCGCGGCAGGCGCTCGCCGCCATCGACCGCGGCGGGAATGCCGACTACCAGCGGGACAACCAGGCCCTCGCCACGCTGGTGCTGGGTCAGGCCTTGCTGCAGCAGCGCAAGGCGGAGGCGGCATTGCCGCTGCTGCAGGAGGCCGTGCGCCTGCACCGGCTGCTCTACGACCCGGCGCTGAGCCCCGAGGTGGCGCAAGCGCTCAGCGCGCTGGCCCAGGCCCAGCGCGCGCTGCGCAACGACGCCGAGGCTGACCGCCTGCTTGAACAGGTCCGCACGCTCCGCGCGGCCCAGCGCAAGCCCGTCCAGTCGCCGTGATGACGCGCGGCGATGTCCGCTTTGGAGTCGGGATCTCGTAATCAGGGATAGGCGGATGACGGCATCCGCGGCGGAGATCCCGATGAGTTTTCCGATCCCGTGGTCCGGCGGCGGCCAGACGGCAGCGCCAGCGTCGACGCCAATGCCGATGCCAACGGCAGCGCAGACGCAGACAGCCACCGCGTTCCGCTGGCGCCCTCTGCCCTGCGGCGTGGCGACCTCGGCGGCCTACATCGCGCTGTATGGGCTGTCCAACCAGCTGACCAGTCTGCGCACCGATGTCGGCGCGGGCGTGTTCGCGTGGGAACGCGCCATTCCCTTCGTGGGCTGGACGGTGGTGCCCTACTTGTCGATCTGCGTCTTCTTCGCGCTGTCCTTCTTCATCGACGCGGACGCCGGGCGGCTGCGCCGCCATGTGCAGCGGCTGCTCATCGTGCTGGTGGTGTCGGTGCTCTGCTATGCGGCGTTCCCGCTGCGCTTCACCTTCGAGCGGCCGCCGACGGAGGGCCTGATCGGGCTCATGTTCGAGGTGCTCGGGCATTGCGACATGCCCTACAACCGCGCGCCGTCGCTGCACATCGGCGTGCTGGTGCTGCTGTGGGCGCGCTTCGCGCCGGTGCTGCGCGGCGCGTGGGCGGTGGGCCTGCATGCGTGGTTCGCGCTGATCGGGGTGTCGGTGCTGACGACGTATCAGCACCATGTGCTGGATGTGCCGGCGGGGGCGGCGCTAGGGGTGGCAGCGATCGTGCTCACGGCGGGCTCGCGAGGCCCGGCGATCGGCGCGATGTCCAGGGCGCGTCCTCAATCGAGATGATTTCCTTTGGGCGGCCACCTCTCAGAATCCGCCAGATCACGAGGGTACGAACGAAAAGAAGAATGGGAGGACGTCATGTGCCTGTCTGAACGTCGGCGAAAGACCGGCCACGTGGGGATACCCTCGCTGGCCGCTGCCTGCCTGGTCCTGACGACCGGCTGCACGATCCTGCAACCCGTGCAGACGCCGCAGGCGGACCGGCGCTTCCCGCTGAGCGGCGACGCCGGCAAGGGCACGACGCCGTGCACGCCGATCAATCCCGCCACGCCGGGTGAATGCCAACCCCTCGAGGAGGACATCGATGCCTTCCACGGCGGTCTGGGCCGTGCGCTCTGGGAAACGGACCTGCGTCGCCGCGAGCTGATCGGCCATGCCGCGGAGCACACCAACATCAACTCCGCCTACAACGCCCTGCTCTGGCCCCTGGGCGCCTACTTCATCGAGAAGAAGATCCGCAGGCCGAGCTGGAGCGCCCTGGACGTGGCGGCCATCGCCACCGCCTCCTATGGCTTCCTGAGTTCGGGCATCCCGGACCGCGACCAGCTGTACGTGAAGACGGCCGCGCGCATGGCCTGCTCGATGGCCCTGTTCGACGCGGACCTCTACAAGAAGACCGAGATCACCCCGGACCGGCGTCGCCGTGCCGGCGTCGGCGACACCCTCGTCGAGCGGCTGGACACCCTCGACCAGGCCGCCATGGATTTCGGCGCGAGGCGCGACGAGGTGCTGGTCGGACTGAAGCTGGCCACGCAGAAGACCGCCCCAGCCGGTCGGACCGAGGCCGACAAGCGGCGCCTCGACGCCCTGGGCCTGACCCGCGCCGCCAAGGCGCAGAAGGACCCGAGCAAGGACTTCGCCTTCGAGACCGAGGGGCTGCTCGTCCGCGCGCAGGATCAGCTCGGCACGGGGCGCAAGCTCAAGCAGCAGCTCGACGACGCCGGCTCGCGCCTGCGCCGCCAGCGCATCGCCATCGAGTCGGCGCTGACCCGGGAACTCAACGAGCGCACGCCCGCGCTGCAGCAGCCCAGCGCGGTGGCGACCCAGATCGCCCAGGCCTTCGAGGCGGGCATGACATCGGAGCGCAAGCTCGCGGATCGCATCAAGAAGGAGTCCGGCACAGCGCGCGGTGAAGACTGGTTGCCCACGCAGGCCAACCTCGCCGACCTGGACGACGCGTCCCGCAAGGACATGATCGCCTTCTGGACCACCGAGCGCGTGGCGCTGAAGCAGGCCATGGCCGCCCTCGCGGCATGGAGCGCCCGCCACGACGAGCGCCTGCGCCTGGCCCGGGCCGACGCCAGCAGCGTGGGTTGCTCGGACGGCGATCTCGCGGAGTTCGCCAAGTCGCTCAGCAAGGCCGCCGAAGGCGCCGGCGCGAGCACCCCGACGCCGCCCAAGCCGGACGCCGCCAAATGAGCCCGGCCCCTACGCGCCGCTCGGCCGCCTGGCGGCAGTTCGCCCTCGCCAGCGAGATCCTGGCGCGGCGCTGGCACGGCCTGCCC
>NZ_DASVNZ010000300.1:0-26187 GCF_036486225.1 Roseateles sp.
CCAGGCGTGGGCCTGGCTCATGCGGACCACCAGGTCGCCGTCCTGCAGGTTCGGGTCGGCGCCCTGGAAGCCCGTGACCACGCGGGCCGGCACGCCCGCGGCCCGCATCATCACGACGTAGGCGGACGCGAAGTGCTCGCAGAAACCGAGCTTGCGGTCGAACCAGAACTCGTCGATCGCGTCGGGCGTGGTCTCGCCGTAGATGCCCGGCGCCAGCGTGTAGCCGAAGCCCTCGCGGCGGATCTGCGTCATCAGTTCGCGGCTGACCGCCTGGGCGAGCGCGTTCTCGTCCAGCGCGGCGAAGCGTTCGCGCAAGGTCGCGCCGTAGGCGCGGGCGCGCGGGTTGAGGCCCGGCGGCAGGCTGAGGGATTCATTGCGGTCCGCGCGTCCGAGCCGGGTGCTCGGCGTCGCGCGCGGCCAGGCTTCATGCCGGAAGCGCAGCACCTCGGCGACCGGCAGCGCGACCTGCCACTGGCCCTGCGGCGCGCGGACCGCGGTCAGGCGCCCGACCGACAGGCGCGCGCCGGTGGCGCCGGGGCTGAACTCCAGCAGCGGGATCGCGGTGACACGCAGCGGGTCCATCGTGACCTCGTAGCGGAACACGGGGCCGTCGAGCGCGGGGGCATCCTCGCCGGGCGACCAGGTCACGCGCGGCGCGGTCCAGGTCTTGCCGTCGAAACGCGTCAGCACCTGGGCGCGGAAATACAGCAGCGGCTGCTGCGGCGGCGCGCCGTCGAAGCGTAGGCGCATCGCGATGGTGTCGTCGGTGGCGACGTCCGCGAACGCGCCGAAGGTCATCGAGTCCGACAGCCCGGTGCGCGCACCGGAGTCCTTGGGCAGCCCCCACAGCGGCGGGAAGCGCGGGAAGAGGAGGAACAGCGCGACCATCACCGGCAGGCCGATCAGCGTGTTGCGGGCGGCGATGCGGGCGGCGAGCTTGAGGCTGGGCACGCCCTGCGGCATCTGCGCCAGCACCAGCGCCGACAGCAGGGCCCAGACGCAGCCGATCATCCAGACGGCGATCAGCGGCGACTGCGAATAGAGGAACTGCGTCAGCACCAGGAAGAAGCCGAGGAAGAAGACGACGAAGGCGTCGCGCCGGGCGCGCAGCTCGAGCGTCTTGAGCGCCATCAGCATCGCGATCATCGTGATGCCGGCCTCGCGGCCGAGGATGGTCTTGTGCGTGGCGAAGGTCAGCCCGATGACGATCGCGAGCACGGCCAGCAGGCTCCAGCGGCCGGGCAGGGCCTCGCTGCGCCAGGCCAGGCGCGCGCGCCAGCCGAGCATCAGCGCGGTGAGCAGGCTGCACCACCACGGCAGGTGGCCGGCATGCGGCACCAGCGTGGCCGCGATGATCGCGAGCAGGAACAGCGTGTCCCGCGCTTCGCGCGGCAGGGGGCTGCGGTGCTTGATCGAGCCGCCGGCTGCGGCGGTCGGGGGAAGGGAGGCGCTCATCGCGTCGACGATGCTGAGGGAATGCTCGGAAGGACGCAACGTAGCACACCTCGGGCGGGTCCCCGAGCCGCACGGAGAAACGGCGACGAGAGAGGTCGGGAGAAAACGCCGCACGCGTTCAGATGACGGGAAGTGGCATTCGGATCGTCCCCTCCAACGCGGCACGATGCCCTTCGCGCAATGGTCCGCCCAGTTGGTTGAGGAGCCGTCCTGCCGTGGACAGCAACGGATCGTTCTTCCCGCCGACGGCCGCCTTGATGGCGGCGGTCAGTTCGGCGAAGTACGCCGGGTCATGGTCGCGTAGCCGCGCGATTGCGTGGGACTTCCTGAAACCGCCGGCGCCGAGCAGACAGAGCAGGGTCTGCTGGATCACGTTGTGGAGATCGAGGGCGACAGCGGTCCCCTCGACCGGGTCGTCGCATTGCTTCAAGTCGTCCATGAGGCCGGTCAGCACATGACGGAATTCGTGCCTGTCAGCGAGAAGCGGTCCTGCGCTGCGGATCCGGTTCGCGGCTGTCTTCAACAGATCGGAGCGCGGCGTGGGCGCTGGAAGCACGCGGGACGTCAGCACGATATCGAGCATCACGTGGTTGCGACCCATGCGGCCGCAATGGATGAGGCCGTTAAGCGTCTCAATGTCATAGAGCCAGCTATCGAAGAGTCGTCCCTGCCAACGCCTCGTTTCGCGAAACGGATGAATGGCTTCGGGGAACACCAGCAACAGGTCGATGTCAGAGTGCTCTCGGGCCGTGCCATGTGCCGTGGAGCCGAAGTGGAGCAGGAATTCGAAGCCGGGGTAGTGTGTGTTGGCGAAGGTCAGGATGTCTTGGGTAAGCATGAAGGTCGGATCTGGGTGCGTTGGCGTCTCCAAACCTGCAACAACAACCAGGACGACACAGCGAGCATGAACGTCGCGGCAGCACGATGGCTGTAAGAGTTGGAGAAGTTGTCGCCGGAGACGATTGGATAGATGGCAAGCCCGTCAAGCGTGCCGCCGAAGAGGGGAATGACAAGGAGGTCGTAGGTCAGGTGTAGCGCCATGGCGCCGAGCAACGACCCGCTCCAGAGGTAGAAGGCTCCGATGAGGATGGCGCCGAAGGCCAAGTGGCTCGCCGTCTGCGCGTCGAGGCGCGGACCGAACATGTGGAGATAGACGAAGACCAGGACCTGCAGCAGGAAGGCCGCCGCCCTGCCCACGACCTCTCCCAAGCGATCGAGCACAAGGAACCGGCAGATGAGTTCTTCGGCCACTGCTGCATAGCAGGAGAAGCCCAACAGATAGATCCATTGGAGCCCTCTGATGTGAAATGCGCTCCAGGTGATCTGGCCGCAGGCCGCTCCGAGCAGCATCGCCGCGACAATGCCGATCGCGATCGACGCGCCGAGAGACACGGCGTGCGATCGGCTTCGACGCCCCTGAAGCACGCTGAAGAATGCGTCACCGAAGAGGACGCTCATGATCAGCAGGTCCAGGATCGACTTCAGGATCGATGCGGCCAGAGGCACATGAATCGGATTGAATCCAATGACCACTTCCCAGAACCACTGACTCGACCTGTAGGTGACGTTGCCAACGAGGTAGAGGCCAAGAAGAGCCCGCGCCAGCGCGGACAATTTCTGTTTGATCAGCATGGCGCGGGCTTCAGCGATTACCAGCCCCCGTACTTCATGGCGTAGTCAAAGCAGGCGAAGCTCCACGTTCCGGCCGCCTTGCATTGGGCCCCGTCAAAGTATCTCTGGTTGATGATTTCTCCCCAGGAGTTGGTCCCCTCTACGCGAGTGGCCGCGGCATCGCCGCCCGACACCAGTTCGAGTTCATGAAGTTCAAGTTCACGCATCTGAATTTCCAGGAAGGGGCGCGTGAAGGGTGGCGCCCGAACACCAGACCTGTTTGCGTCGACATCGTTCTGATGAAGAGCGCGCAACAAGGCTGATGCACAGTTTTGCGGTGCCAGGTCTTGCCATCTATGGCTGATGGAGGTCGACTTTGCGACGAGTGCCAGCAGATTGAGCCAGCCGACCCACTGATTCATGTGGTCGCCGGCATCGACCGCGCTTCCCAGCGCAACGACCTCGAACTATTCCTGGATCAGCGCCAACGCTTCCATGCACACCCGGAAGTGATCCGGCCCCAGGTCCGGCGGAATAGCGAGCTCATGCAGCTTCAGTCCATAGGGCAGGCCTTCTTCCTCGGCCCGTTGCACCCAGGCGGTCAGGCGCGACACGCGCTGCTCAAACGGCAGACCACGCGTCGCGGCGAGGTCCAACCATTGCTCGCTGGCGCGGCTGCCCAGGCGCTCGCGCACGAGCAGCGCCGCGCCGCCGCCGCTGCTGCCCGACGGCGACTGCGGCTGCGCCAGCGCGAGTGCGGACTTCTTCCAGAGGATCTGACGCGGCGAATCGCCGTGCCGGTACGGCCGCAGTCCCGGGTCGTCGCCCAGGCCGGGCTGGCCCTGGCCTTGCGGCAGACCTTCCTCGACCGAGGCGGCGGGCGGCGCGTCGAGCTCCGGCGTCGGATAGACCCAGGCCTGCGCCGCCGGACGCCAGTAGCTCCAGGTCACGAACAGGCCGAAGGGGAAGTGCGATTCGATGCGCAGCCGCGGCAGCGCATGCCGGCCGCGGGTCGCGAAGCTCACCTGCAGGTGCAGTTGCGCGTGGCCCTGCGCCGGAACGTCCGCGTAGGCCGTGTCCGCCGCCTTGGCCTCGGGCAGCCGCAGCCCGATACCGAAACGCGCCGAGCCGGTGTTGTGCAGCCGGATGTCCAGCGCGAGCGGCTGGCCGGCATGCGTGGCGGACGGCGTCTTCAGGTCCAGCTTCAGGCCGCGCAGGTTGGCGTGGGTCGCGTTCATCGACGCCATGCCGGCGCCCGCCAGCACGAAGGTCAGCAGATAGCCCAGGCTCAGCTGGTCGTTGATCGCCGCCAGCAGCAGCACCAGCAGCGTCGCGACGAAGGCGGCACCCGGGCGGCTCGGGATGATGTACAGGTTGCGCTGCGTCAGCGCGGTCGTGTCGCTGGCCGGGTGGCGGCCCTGCCACCACTTGTCCCAGCGCCGCTGCCACGGAAAGCGGATCGCCGGCAGCTTCAGCGAGGGCAGCTTCACGGCAGCGGCACCGCGGCCATCATCGCGCGCACCTGTTCGCGCGCGCCCCGGGCGCTGCCGCCGCGCGGCCGCAGCCGGTGCGCGATGGTCTGCGGCAGGATGGCCTGCACGTCGTCCGGCGAGACGTAGTCGCGCCCGCTCAGCAGCGCCTTCGCACGCGCCGCCCGCAGCAGCGCCAGGCCGGCGCGCGGGCTCAGGCCTTCCTGGAACCATTCGCCGGAGCGCGTGGCCTCCAGCAGCGCCTGCAGGTAGTCCAGCAGCGCCGGCGAGACATGCACGGCCAGGACCGCGCGCTGCAGCTCGCGCAACTGGTCCGGCGTCATCACCGGCTTGAGCGCGCGCAGCAGCTCGCGGCTGTCGCCGCCCATCAGCAGCTCACGCTCGGCCTGCCGGTCCGGATACCCCAGGCTGATGCACATCAGGAAACGGTCCAGCTGCGACTCCGGCAGCGGATGCGTGCCCAGCTGCTCGCTGGGGTTCTGCGTCGCGATGACGAAGAAGGGCAGCGGCAGCGGATGCGTCGTGCCGTCGACGCTGACCTGGTATTCCTCCATCGCCTCCAGCAGCGCGCTCTGCGTTTTCGGACCGGCGCGGTTGATCTCGTCGGCCAGCAGGACCTGGCTGAACACCGGGCCCGGGTGGAACTGGAAGGGGTTGCCCCCGGCCGCTTGCGCGCCCGGCTGGTAGATGTTGACCCCCAGCAGGTCGGACGGCATCAGGTCGGTGGTGAACTGCACCCGCGAGAAGCGCAGCCCCAGCGAGATCGACAGCACGTGCGCCAGCGTCGTCTTGCCGACGCCGGGCAGGTCCTCGATCAGCAGGTGGCCGCCGGCCAGCAGGCAGGCCAGACAGTCCTCCGTCTGCGCCTGTTTGCCTTTGATGATCGTGCTAATCTGCCGGCGAAGGTCGGTCAGCGGCTGGGAGGCGAGGGTCGGAGCGTCGGAACTCATCGGCGCACGATATCGCAGAATCGGTTCGCTCCGCCGAAGCGCCGTGCATGCCCTGAACGTGCCCCCGACCGTGCCCCGACCGTGTGAGCGCCGAGCGACAGCCAAGCAAGAGCCGACCATGAGCCGCCCATGAGCACCGCCTTCATCAGCCACCCCGACTGTCATCGTCACGACATGGGCGCCGGTCACCCGGAATGCCCGCAGCGCCTGGGCGCGATCGAGGACTGGCTGATCGCGCACGGCGTCGACGTCGCGCTCGATCGCCATGAGGCGCCGCGCGCCGAGCTCAAGTCGCTGGAGCGCGCGCACTCCGCCCGTTACGTCGCCGAATTGAAGGCGGAGCTCGAGGCGCTCGAGCAGCAGGCGAAGGCGGGCGTGCCCAACCCGATGAAGGCGCTGGACCCCGACACCTGCGCCAACGCGTTCACCTGGTCCGCGGCGCTGCGCGCGGCGGGCGCGGCGGTGCAGGCGACCGACCTGGTCGTCGACGGTCGTGCGGAGAACGCCTTCTGCGCGGTCCGCCCGCCGGGGCATCACGCGACCCGCGACCAGACGATGGGCTTCTGCTTCTTCAACAACGTGGCCGTCGCGGCGCGGCACGCGCTGGACGTGCGCGGGCTGGACCGCGTGGCGGTCATCGACTTCGACGTCCACCACGGCAACGGCACCGAGGACATCCTGGCCGGCGACGACCGCGTGCTGATGGTCAGCATCTTCCAGGACCCGCTGTACCCGTACTCCGGCACCGAGCCCAAGGGCGCGAACATGCTCAACGTGCCGGTGCCGCCGTACACACGCGGCGCCGAGGTGCGCGAGATGATCGAGTCGCTGTGGATGCCGGCGCTGGAGCGCTTCAAGCCGCAGATGATCTTCGTCTCGGCCGGCTTCGACGCGCACCGCGACGACGAGCTGGCGCAGCTCGGCCTGGTCGAGGCCGACTACGAATGGATCACGCTGCGCATCATGGACGTGGCCCGCCGCCATGCGAAGGGCCGCATCGTGTCCTGCCTGGAAGGCGGCTACGACCTCGGCGCGCTGGCGCGCAGCGTCGGCGTGCACCTGCGGACGCTGGCTGGCATCTGAGCGGACGGTCGGATTCAGCGCCGACGTCCGGCGCGGCGCGACAATCGCGCCCGCAACCGCCGGCACGCCGGGGCGCACACAGTCGGTCCCCCGACTGAACGACCCGGCCCGCGCCGGCTCCCGAATTGTTTTCCTCCTTGAGCGTCATCTTGGGCACCACCACTCCCCTGAACCACACCCTGAGCCTGCGCGAACTGGAGTCGCTGCTCATCATGCTGGCGCGCCCGCAGGCGCTGATCGAGGTCGGTCTGGTGCTCGCCTGCCTGGCCTTGTCCTGGCTGATCGTCTTCCGCATCAGCAGGCATGTGACGACGGCGCCGGGGCACCACTCGGTGCTGCTGGGCCACCGCGTGTTCGACGGCGTCCTGTTCCCGGTCATCGCGCTGCTGCTGGCGCTGGGCGCGCGGCGGGTGATGCCGCTGCTGGGCGAACCGGTCGCGCTGTTCCGGGTCGTCATCCCGGTGCTGCTGTCGCTGGTGGTGATCCGGCTGGTGGCGCGCGTGCTGCGGGCGACGATGCCCGACTCCCTCGGCATCAAGCTGCTGGAGCGCAGCGTGTCCTGGGTGGCGTGGCTGGGCTCGATCCTGTGGATCGTCGGCGTGCTGCCCATCCTCATCGACGAGCTCGACGACTACAAGCCGAAGTTCCTGCCGAAGGGGCCGAGCGGCCAGGCGACGAGCGCCTACGACCTGCTGATCATCGTGCTGCAGATCGGCGCCATGATGCTGGTGGTGCTGTGGCTGTCGTCGATCATGGAATCGCGGCTGCTGCGCGGCAAGTCGGTGCTGGACCTGTCGATGCGCAAGATCGCGGTCAACCTGACGCGCACGGCGCTGCTGCTGATCGGTGCGATGGTGGGGCTCAACCTGCTGGGGCTGAACCTGAGCGCGCTGTCGTGGCTGGGCGGCGCGGTCGGCGTGGGCCTGGGCTTCGGGCTGCAGAAGATCGCGGCGAACTACGTCTCCGGCTTCATGATCCTGGCCGAGCGTTCGCTGCGCATCGGCGACATGGTGAAGGTCGACAACTTCGAAGGACGTATCAGCGACATCAAGACGCGCTACACGGTGATCCGCGCGCTCAACGGCCGCGAGGCGATCGTGCCCAACGAATCGCTGATCACGACGCGGGTGGAGAACCTCTCGCTCGCCGACCCGCAGGTGAACGTGTCGACGGTGGTGCAGGTGGCCTACGGCACCGACGTGGACGCGCTCTTCCCGCAGCTGATCGAGGAAGTGAAGCGCGTCCCGCGCGTGCTGTCCGAGCCGTCGCCGTCGGTGTCGCTGAGCAACTTCGCCGCCGACGGACTGGAGCTGACGATCGGGTTCTGGATCTCGGATCCGCACAACGGGCAGGGCGGGGTGCGCTCGGAAGTGAACCTGGCGATCCTGCGCCTGCTGAACCGCCTGGAGATCGACATTCCGTTCCCGCAGCGGGTGGTGCGGACTGTCGTCGAAGCCCCGGTCGCCGAAGGTCCGGTCGGGCCTGTCGCTCCCACGGAGAAGTGACTGCTTTCGTCGGGGAGGGCTACGCCGCGGTGAAGCGGATGACCCGATGGGAGGCTGGTTTCTCGCGCAGGCGGACCGTGGCGATCCCCTCCGGAGCGGCCTGCCACCGCGCGCGGCCGAGCGTCGCGAGGTCGTCGTAGCCGCCCAGCCGCTCGAAGCGATCGAACACGAACGGCAGGCCCTCGCCCGAGTTCGGCGCGCCTTCGTCGCAGAGGTGCAGATGCAGGTGAGGGCCGGTGGAGTCGCCGGTGAATCCCAGTTCGCCCAGCACCTGGCCTTGGCGCACGCGGTCGCCGGGACGGACCGTCAGGCTGCCCGGGCGCAGGTGCTCATAGAGGACGTGACCACGGCCTGCCAGCGAGAGGATGACGTGGTTGCCCGGCGCGTCGATCAACGGATGCCGGCGGTTGCCGGTGATCGAGGTCGCCTCGGCCATGTCGTTGCGTGCGGCGCTCACGATGCCGTCCGCGACGGCCAGCACCGGCGCGCCATAGCCGAAGTGGTTGCCGGGACGATCGGCATCGCCTCGCGCGATGCGGCCGTCCGCGTCCACCTGGACGAAGTCGATGGCATGCCGGCCGGGAATCGTCCAGCGATCCGGCTGTTGGAAGCCCACGCGGCGGTGGCCGCGTTCCCACGCGGGATCGTGGATCGCGACCCAGAGGCCATCGCGAAGCGGCGGACCGAAGACCGTTGCGCCCTGCGCGGAGACGACGTGCATCTCGCCCTCGGTCTCGGTCTCGGTCTCGCGGTCCGCGTCCCACGCGACGACGGGCCTCAGCCGGATCGGCAGAGGCCGCCCCGGGCGGGAGCGCAGCTCCACATGGATGAGGATCCGGTCGTCATCGACGCGCGCGAGGCGCCGTTTCAAGGCCGCTTCATCGAACAGCGCGAAGGTGTCGCCGCGTTCGACGTCGACCAGTCGCAAGGCCGTCGGTGAAGCCGCGCCGACGGGGCAGGCGAGATGGATCTCGCCGACGAGCTCGTCCAAGCCCTCCACGCGCACGGGACCGCCCGGCGCGATCAGGCGCGGACGGTTACGTGGCGCTGCGGGCGCCGCGTCCATCGCTGTCGCCGTTGCTTTCGCGGATGCCATCGTCGCGGCGAGCATCGCCAGTGCGGCGCCCGTGAAGGTCCGGCGTGGAAGGCGCGCCAGGCCGTCGATGTGATCGCTCATGTCCGCAGTGATACGCGGGAAGCGGCCGCGATGCGGAGTGCCGGAAGGCATCGCCAATGAAAAAGACCACCAGAGGGTGGTCTTGTCGTTCGTGATCGCGACGCTCGCGATCGCGCGGGGCAGGGCGTTCAGCCCGCCGCCACCGGGATCTTGACCGGCTTGCCCGCGGCGATGCGCTGCTGCCACTCGGCCGGGCCGGTGATGTGGGCGCTGGTGCCGCCGGCGTCGACCGCCACCGTCACCGGCATGTCGACCACGTCGAACTCGTAGATCGCTTCCATGCCCAGGTCCTCGAAGCCGATGACCTTCGCGTGCTTGATCGCCTTGGACACCAGATACGCCGAGCCGCCCACCGCCATCAGGTAGGCCGACTTGTGGTTCTTGATCGACTCGATCGCGACCGGGCCGCGTTCGGCCTTGCCGATCATCGCGATCAGGCCGGTCTTCTCCAGCATCATGTCGGTGAACTTGTCCATCCGCGTCGCGGTCGTCGGGCCCGCAGGTCCCACGACTTCATCGCGCACCGGATCGACCGGGCCGACGTAGTAGATGACGCGGTTGGTGAAGTCCACCGGCAGCGGTTCGCCCTTGGCCAGCATGTCCTGGATGCGCTTGTGCGCGGCGTCGCGGCCCGTGAGCATCTTGCCGTTGAGCAGCAGCGTGTCGCCCGGCTTCCAGCTGGCGACTTCGTCCTTGGTCAGCGTGTTCAGGTCGACGCGCTTGCTCTTGTTGTAGTCCGGCGCCCACTTCACGTCGGGCCACAGGTCCAGGCTGGGCGGCGTGAGGTAGCTCGGACCCGAGCCGTCGAGCACGAAGTGCGCGTGGCGGGTGGCGGCGCAGTTCGGGATCATCGCGATCGGCTTGGAGGCCGCGTGCGTCGGGTAGGTCTTGATCTTGACGTCCAGCACGGTGGTCAGGCCGCCCAGGCCCTGCGCGCCGATGCCCAGCGCGTTGACCTTCTCGTACAGCTCGATGCGCAGTTCCTCGAGCTTGTCCTTCGGACCGCGCTCGAGCAGCTCGTACATGTCGATGTCGTCCATCAGGGCTTCCTTGGCCAGCAGCGCGGCCTTCTCGGCCGTGCCGCCGACGCCGATGCCCAGCATGCCCGGCGGGCACCAGCCCGCGCCCATGGTCGGCACGGTCTTGAGCACCCAGTCGACGATGTTGTCGCTCGGGTTGAGCATGTAGACCTTGCTCTTGTTCTCCGAGCCGCCGCCCTTGGCCGCGACGATGACGTCGACGGTGTTGCCGGGCACGACGTCCATGAAGATCACCGCGGGCGTGTTGTCCTTGGTGTTCTTGCGCTCGAAGATCGGATCGCTGAGCACCGAGCCGCGCAGCTTGTTGTCCGGGTGGTTGTAGGCCTGACGAACGCCTTCGTTGACGGCGTCCTGGATGGAGCCGGGGAAGTCGCCCCAGCGCACGTCCATGCCGATCTTCAGGAACACGTTGACGATGCCGGTGTCCTGGCAGATCGGACGGCGGCCTTCGGCGCACATCTTCGAGTTGGTCAGGATCTGGGCGATCGCGTCCTTGGCGGCCACGCTCTGCTCGCGCTCATAGGCGCGCGCCAGATGCTGGATGTAGTCGGCCGGGTGGTAGTAGCTGATGTACTGCAGCGCGGCGGCGACGCTTTCGACGAGGTCGGCGTGGCGGATGGTGGTCATGGTCGTGGACAGGCTGGTCACGGGAGACCGCGATTATCCTTTTTATCCCGTTACCCGGTGAAACCCCCGACGCCACCGGCGCCGGGAAGGCGCCCTGCGCACGCTTGTGCGAAAGCGCGGGATACGGCGCGCGCACCGGCGATGATCGGGTCTTCACGGCGTGTCCTGCCCTGATGAGCCATGGACGCGACACGCCCGCTCTGCTGTACTGCCGGGCCCGCCGACCGGGCGGGGCCGCTCTTTCGGAGGACGCCTTCTTGACCCCAGGACTCAAACGCTTCTTCGCCAGCGAATCGGCCGGCGGCATCGTGCTCGCCATCGCCGCGGTCGCCGCGCTGATCCTGTCCAACTCCCCCTGGCGGGAGTTCTACGCCGCCTTCACCCGCATCGAGGGCGAGGTCCGCATCGGCGGCGACTGGCTGGTGCTGGCCAAGCCGCTGCTGGTCTGGGTCAACGACCTCTGGATGGCCGTCTTCTTCTTCCTCGTCGGCCTGGAGATCAAGCGCGAGTTCGTCGGCGGCGAGTTGTCGGACCGCTCGCAGGCCGTGCTGCCCATCGTCGCGGCGTTCGGCGGCATGGCCGCGCCGGCGCTGATCTATGCGGGGCTCAACCTCGGCGACCCCGTCGCGCTGCACGGCTGGGCCATCCCCGCGGCGACCGACATCGCCTTCGCCATCGGCATCGTGATGCTGCTGGGCTCCCGCGTGCCGGCCTCGCTGAAGGTCTTCCTCACCGCTGTCGCGATCATCGACGACCTCGGCGCCATCGTCGTCATCGCGCTCTTCTACACGAGCCAGCTCTCGCTGACGATGCTCGCCGCCGCCGGGGCCTGCCTTGCCGTGCTGTTCGCGCTGAACCGCGCCAAGGTCAAACGCGTCGACGTCTACATCGTGGTGGGCCTCGTGCTGTGGACCTGCGTGCTGAAGTCGGGCGTGCATGCGACGCTCGCGGGCGTCGCCACCGCACTCTTCATCCCGTCCGACGACGACGGCCACGGTCACTCGCCGGCCGAGGACCTCGAGCACGCGCTGCATCCCTGGGTCGCCTTCCTGATCCTGCCGATGTTCGCCTTCGCCAACGCCGGCGTGTCGCTGCTCGGCCTCAACGCCGGCGACCTGCTCCATCCCGTCTCGCTGGGCATCGCGCTGGGCCTGCTGCTGGGCAAGGCGATCGGCGTGTTCGGCAGCTCGTGGCTGATGATCCGCTTCGGCCTGGCGCAGAAACCCGGCGGCGCCGACTGGGTCCAGTTCTTCGGCGTCTGCGTGCTGTGCGGCATCGGCTTCACGATGAGCCTGTTCATCGGCGGCCTCGCGTTCGAGGGCCACGGGCCGGACTGGGAAACCCGCGTGAAACTCGGCGTGCTCGGCGGGTCCCTCCTGTCGGGCATCGCCGGGACGCTGATCCTGCTGCGCCAGCGCGGCTGAGCCCGCGGATCCAGCAACGACAAAGCGGCCCGCGGGCCGCTTTGTCGCTTGCACCGGTGCTGGCGTCGGGCCGTGCCCCGGCCCGCTCCGAGACTCAGTGCTTCTCGCTCGGACCGTGCGACAGCAGCTTGTCCGTGTACGCGATCGCCAGCGCCGACAGCAGGAAGGCCAGATGGATGGCGGTCTGCCAGATCAGCGTCTTCTCCTGGAGGTTCTCGACGTTGATGAAGGTCTTGAGCAGGTGGATCGACGAGATGCCGATGATGGCCGTCGCCAGCTTGACCTTCAGCACCGAGGCGTTCACGTGGTCCAGCCACTCGGGCTGGTCCGGGTGACCCTCCAGATGCAGCCGCGATACGAAGGTCTCGTAGCCGCCGATGATCACCATGATCAGCAGGTTGGAGATCATGACCACGTCGATCAGCGCCAGCACGGCCAGCATGATGATGGTCTCGTTGAGCTTGGTGACCGTGACCCCGGGCTCGTAGCCGACGCTGCTGACCAGCAGTTTCAGCGCCTCCTGGTTGCCGAAGGCGGCCTCGACGAGGTGCACGAGTTCGGTCCAGAACTGGAAGACGTAGACCGCCTGCGCCAGGATGAGGCCGATGTACAGCGGCAACTGCAGCCAGCGGCTGCCGAACATCAGATGCGCGAGCGGATGCATGCGCTTGCGTGCGGTGTCGGCCGTGGGCTTCGGGCTGTCGGTCATCGGGGTAAGTCCTTCAAGTCGTAACTGGCGGGAACCGCCAAACCGGTCGATTTTAGTGAGAGCATCGCCCCGACGAACCGTTCCGAGTTCGGAGGCGCCGGCGCCCCTCGAAGCGAATGCCGAGCAGGCGCAGGCGATTGAGCGCCGAGGGGCGCCGGCGCCTCCGGACGAGCGGGGTGCACGACAGCTCTTCTACAAGAGTAAGCACATCGTCAGTGTGAAAGCGGAGAGTTCGGCCGAGTCTGAACCCGAGTTCGAAGATCCCTGCCTGTACGGAGACATAGGCCATGAGTGACAAGATCAGCGACAAGATCTACAACCCCCCCGCATCCGCCGTCCAGGGCGCCCATGTGTCCGGCCTGGCCGCCTATGAGGCGCTGTGCAAGGAGGCGGACACCGACTACGAGGGCTTCTGGGCCCGCCAGGCGCGCGAGCTGCTGAGCTGGAAGCAGCCCTTCACCAAGGTGCTCAACGATTCCGACGCGCCGTTCTTCAAGTGGTTCGAGGACGGCAAGCTCAATGTCTCCTACAACTGCCTGGACCGCCACGTCGAAGCCGGCCGCGGCGACCGCGTCGCGATCATCTTCGAAGCCGACGACGGCACCGTGACCCGCGTCACCTATGCCGATCTGCTCGCCAGGACCGCGCAGCTGGCCAACGCGCTGAAGGCGCGCGGCGTGAAGAAGGGCGACCGCGTCGTCATCTACATGCCGATGTCGGTCGAAGGCGTGGTCGCCATGCAGGCCTGCGCGCGCATCGGCGCGACGCACTCGGTGGTGTTCGGCGGCTTCTCGGCGCAATCGCTGAGAGACCGTGTCCAGGACGCCGGCGCCGTCATGGTCCTGACCGCCGACGAGCAGGCCCGCGGCGGCAAGTCGCTGCCGCTGAAGTCCATCGTCGACGAGGCGCTGGCCGACAACAGCTGTCCCACCATCCAGCACGTCATCGTCTACAAGCGCACCGGCGGCAACATCGCCTGGGTCGCCGGCCGCGACGAATGGCTGCACGACGCGGTCGCCGGGCTGGCCTCGAGCTGCGAGCCGGAATGGGTCGAGGCCGAACACCCGCTGTTCCTGCT
The DNA here is from genome assembly GCF_036486225.1 of Roseateles sp. Classification (GTDB taxonomy): domain Bacteria; phylum Pseudomonadota; class Gammaproteobacteria; order Burkholderiales; family Burkholderiaceae_C; genus Roseateles. The sequence goes on from NZ_DASVNZ010000300.1 coordinate 14,150, forward strand.
CTACACCTCGGGCTCGACCGGCAAGCCCAAGGGCGTGCAGCACAGCACCGGCGGCTACCTGCTGCATGCCGCGCTGACCACGAAGTGGACCTTCGACCTGAAGGACTCCGACATCTTCTGGTGCACCGCCGACATCGGCTGGGTGACCGGCCACACCTACATCACCTACGGCCCGCTCGCGCTGGGCGGCACCGAGGTCGTCTTCGAAGGCATCCCGACCTTCCCGGACGCCGGCCGCTTCTGGCAGATGATCGAGAAGCACAAGGTCACCATCTTCTACACGGCGCCGACGGCGATCCGCTCGCTGATCAAGGCCGCCGAAGCGAACGAGGCCGTGCACCCCAAGCGCTCCGACCTGAGTTCGCTGCGCATCCTGGGCTCGGTCGGCGAGCCGATCAACCCGGCCGCGTGGGAGTGGTACCACCAGCACGTCGGCGGCGGCCGCTGCCCTATCGTCGATACCTTCTGGCAGACGGAGACCGGCGGCCACATGATCACCCCGCTGCCGGGCGCCACGCCGCTGGTGCCGGGCTCCTGCACGCTGCCGTTCCCCGGCATCACCGCGGCCATCGTCGACGAGACCGGCAACGACGTGCCCAACGGGCAGGGCGGCATTCTGGTCGTCAAGAAGCCCTGGCCGTCGATGATCCGCACCATCTACGGCGATCCGGAGCGCTTCAAGAAGAGCTACTACCCGCCGGAGCTCAAGGGCTACTACCTGGCCGGCGACGGCGCCATCCGCGACGCCGAGACGGGCTACTTCACCATCACCGGCCGCATCGACGACGTGCTGAACGTGTCGGGTCACCGCATGGGCACGATGGAGATCGAGTCCGCGCTGGTCAGCTGCACCGAGCTGGTCGCGGAGGCGGCGGTCGTGGGCCGGCCGGACGACACCACCGGCGAGGCGATCTGCGCCTTCGTCGTGCTCAAGCGTCCGCGCCCGAGCGGCGACGAGGCCAAGGCCATCGCCAAGCAGCTGCGGGACTGGGTGGCCAAGGAGATCGGCCCGATCGCCAAGCCCAAGGACATCCGCTTCGGCGACAACCTGCCCAAGACCCGCAGCGGCAAGATCATGCGGCGCCTGCTGCGCTCGGTCGCGAAGGGCGAGACGGTCACGCAGGACACGTCCACGCTCGAGAACCCCGCGATCCTGGAGCAGCTCGGACAGGCCTACTGAGGACGCTGGCCGAGGCCACGCGCGGGATGCGCGTGGCACCCATCCCGTCGTCGGTTCCTCGACCGTTTCTCCTCTGAAAACACGCCCGGCCCCGCTTTCGCGGGGCTTTTTCTTGCGCTGGCGCAAGCTGACAACCGCCTGGACGGCAGGAAGTGCGGGAAGGGCTGACCTTCTCATGGCAGCGCAGGCCGGATGCACACTCCCACGGGTTGTGGAACCCGGGCGCGCCCGGACGAAAAATGCCGGCTCCGTTCCTCCAGGAGCGGTCCCCGCGATCTTGGCGGCGCTCGGGCGACACGGCGCGCCAGACGCCCCCCTCACAGAAGGAGTCGTTTGTGGAATATTCGTTCACGCTCAAGTACCAGATGCCGCCCCAGGACTGCGAGGAAGAACCGTTGAAGCAGCGGCTGGCGTCGGTCGGCTGCAAGGACGCGCGGGTCGCCTTGGGCTTGCGCGGCAGGCTGATGCTGAGCTTCACCCGGGCCGCCGAGCGGGCCGATCAGGCCCTGCTGGGCGCGCTGCGCGAGGTCCGCAAGGCCGTCCCCGGCGCGCGGATGATCGAGGCGGGGCCGGACATGGTCGGCCTGACCGACGTGGCCACGCTGGTGGGCGTGTCCCGCCAGAACATGCGCAAGCTGATGCTGACGCATCCGATGAGCTTCCCGTCGCCGATCCACGAGGGCAACTCGTCCTCGGTCTGGCACCTGTGGGACGTGCTGCGCTGGATGCAGGGGCGCGGCGGCTACAAGATCGACGAGTCGGTGCTCGAGCTCGCGACGGTCGCCAAGGCCGTCAACCTCGCCCGCGAGAGCCGTCACCTGGACGAGCGGCGGCGCGAGGAGCTGTTCAAGCTCGTGGCCTGAAAAAGGAACAGGCCCCGAAGGGCCTGGAGCGCGCGGGATGCGCGCCAATCATGCGGAACACGGACTGACCACGGTCGGGGCACGGGCGGCATCGCCGCGCGCCCTGCCCAAGGTCACTTCGTCGTCAGGATCCACTTGGCGAGCTGTTCCGCCTCCGCCGGGTTGACCTGCGTGTTGGCCGGCATCGGCACCGGACCCCAGACGCCGGAGCCGCCCTTGACGATCTTCTCGGCCAGCTTCTTCACCGCGTCCTTGTCGCCGGCGTACTTGGCCGCGACGTCCTTGTAGGCGGGGCCGACCAGCTTCTTGTCGACGGCGTGGCAGGCCATGCAGTTCTTCTTCTGCGCCAGCTCGGGGCTGGCGAAGGCGCTGGGCGCGGCCAAGGTGGCGGCGAGGGCCGCGGCGATGAACAGGGCGTTTCTCATGGCATCCTTTCAGGTGTCGCCGGGCCCCCGAATGGCGCCACAATCGCCGCCGCGACATGACGAGTCGCGACGCAGGTCGACGGGTGGCTGGGGGATTCCGGGCTCGCGCGATTGTAGTGTTGGGGGATGCGCCGAGCGGGTGCGCACGAGGAGAACGACGATGTGGTTGATGGTGATCGGTGTCTTGTTGATTCTTCTCAAGCTGGCCAGTGTCGGCCCGTTTGAAACGCTGAGCTGGTGGTGGGTGCTGTCGCCCTTCCCGGTGGCCGTCGTGTGGTGGGAAATCGCCGACCAGACGGGCTACACCAAGAAGCGCGAGATGGACAAGATGGACGAGAAGAAGGAAACGCGTCGACAGCGCCAGCTCGAGGCCATCGGCCAGGGCGACAAGACGCGCAAGAAGCGCTGAGCGCGCTTCCCGCGCTTCAGGCGCGCCCCCTTCACTCGAACTTGTCGAGCACCGCGCCCGAGCTGGCGCTCGACGCGTTCTTCGCGAACTTCGCCAGCACGCCGCGCGTGTAGCGCGGCGCGGGCTGCGTCCAGGCGGCCTTGCGGCGCGCCAGTTCCGCGTCGTCGACGTTGAGCTGCAGCAGCAGCTGCAGTGCGTCGATGGTGATGGAGTCGCCCTCGCGCACCAGCGCGATCGTGCCGCCCGCGTAGGCCTCCGGCGCGACGTGGCCGACGACCATGCCCCAGGTGCCGCCCGAGAAGCGGCCGTCGGTGATCAGGCCGACGCTTTCGCCCAGGCCCTGGCCGATCAGCGCGCCGGTGGGCGCCAGCATCTCCGGCATGCCCGGACCGCCCTTGGGACCCAGGTAGCGCAGCACCATCACGTCGCCGGCCTTGATCTGCTTGGCCATGATGGCGGCGAGCGCCGACTGCTCGTCGTCGAAGACGCGCGCCGGTCCGGTGATGACCGGGTTCTTCAGGCCGGTGATCTTGGCCACGCAGCCTTCGGGCGACAGGTTGCCCTTCAGGATGGCCAGGTGGCCCTGCGCGTAGATCGGATCGGCCACGGCGCGGATGACCTCCTGGTCAGGCGACAGGTCCGGCACGTCGGCCAGGTTCTCGGCGACGGTCCTGCCGGTGATGGTGATGCAGTCGCCGTGCAGCAGGCCGGCCTTGAGCAGCTGCTTCATGACGGCGGGGATGCCGCCGGCCTTGTGCAGGTCCACGGCCAGGAAACGGCCGCTGGGCTTGAGGTCGCACAACACCGGGATCTTCGTGCGCATGCGCTCGAAATCGTCGATGGTCCAGTCCACCTCGGCCGCGTGCGCGATCGCCAGGAAGTGCAGCACCGCGTTGGTCGAGCCGCCGGTGGCCATGATCACCGCGACGGCGTTCTCGATGGCTTTCTTGGTCACGATGTCGCGCGGCTTCAGGTCGGCCTTCACGGCGGCGACCAGATAGTCCGCGGCGCGCTTGGTGTTCTCGACGACCTCGTCCTCGACGTTGGACATGCTCGACGAGTAGGGCAGCGACATGCCCAGCGCCTCGAAGGCCGAGCTCATCGTGTTGGCGGTGTACATGCCGCCGCAGGAGCCGCTGCCGGGAATGGCGCGCTTCTCGATCTGGCAGAAGTCCTCTTCGCTCATCTTGCCGGCGCTGAACTGGCCGACCGCCTCGAAGACGCTGACGATGTTCAGGTCCTGGCCCTTGTAGTGGCCGGGCTTGATGGTGCCGCCGTAGATGTAGATCGCCGGCACGTTGGCGCGCAGCATGCCCATCATGCCGCCGGGCATGTTCTTGTCGCAGCCGCCGATCACCATCACGCCGTCCAGCCACTGGCCGCCGACGCAGGTCTCGACGCAGTCGGAGATCACCTCGCGCGAGACCAGCGAGTACTTCATGCCCTCGGTGCCCATGGCCATGCCGTCGGAGATCGTCGGCGTGCCGAAGAGCTGCGCGTTGGCGCCGGCGGCCTTCAGGCCGATGACGGCGGCGTCGGCCAGCTTCTGCAGGCCGGAGTTGCACGGCGTGATCGTCGAGTGGCCGTTGGCCACGCCGATCATCGGCTTGCCGAAGTCGCCTTCCTCGTAGCCCATGCCGTAGTACATCGAGCGGTTGGGCGCGCGCGCGACGCCCTCGGTGATGTTCTTCGAACGGCGGTTGGGCGCGTCGTCGTGGGGGGCAGCGGCGGCGCTGCCGGAGGCGTTGTTCTTGGCGTCGGTCATGGTGTCGTCCTGGCGAGCGGGGCTTGGATCGCGCCAGTATGCGTCGCGCCTTCTTGCGGGTCCAATATATAGTTGGCGGCGTTTTGATTCATGTGATGTATCGATGATCGAACTCCGTCCCTTGCGCCAGTTCCTGGTGCTGGCCGAGGAACTGCATTTCGGCCGCGCCGCCGAGCGGCTGCACATGACGCAGCCGCCGCTCAGTCTGGCCGTGCAGAAGCTGGAGGCGCTGCTGGGCGTCCAACTGCTGGAACGCGGCCGGCGGACCGTCGCGCTGACGGCGGCGGGGTTGGCGCTGGTCGAGGCCTCGACGCGTCTGGTCGAGCAGGCGGACCAGGTGCCCGCCCGCGTGCGCGCGGCGGCCAGCGGCGAGGCCGGGCGGTTGAGCCTGGGCTTCGTGTCGACCGTCGGTTACGGCGACATGCCGCGCTGGCTGCGGCTGTTCCGCGAGGCGCTGCCGGACGTGCAGCTCGCGCTGCGCGAGGCGACGCTCGATGTCCAGTTGCGCGGCTTCGAGACGGGCGAGCTCGACGCGGGTTTCGCCATCCACGCGCCCGGTGCCGAGCCGGCCGGCTTCGAGTGCCTGACGGTGTCGACCGAGCCGCTGGTGCTGGCGCATGCGGAGGACTGGGCCCTGGCGAAGCGCCGCAGCCCGTCCCTGGAGGACGTGCTGCGCGAGCCGCTGGTCGTGTTCCCGAGAGAGATCGCGCCGTCGCTCTTCGACGCCTTGCTGGGCTTCTACCGCGCGCACGGCGCCACACCGCACATTGCGCAGGAGGCCATCCAGATGCAGACCATCGTGAATCTCGTGTCGGCCGGCATGGGCGTGGCCTGGGTGCCGCAGTCGGTCTGCGCGCTGCAACGGCCGGGCGTCCGCTACCGGCCCTGGCCGTCGGCCCGCGTGCCGGCCTGCGACACCAGCCTGATCTGGCGCCGCGACGCCTCGCCGGTGGTGCGCCGCTTCGTCGACCATGTCCGGGGGCAGGTGAAAGTCAAGGCGTGACCCCGCCCGGAACGGCCCCGAAGGGGCAGGTCCGGCCTGCAGCTTGCCGATGGTGAACACGAAGGTGAAGTTCCGTATCCGGCATGCCGCGGGCATGCAGGCCCGGCGGACTTCTGCGACCATGCGTCGATGAAAGGACGTTCCCTGTGACAGCACCCCGCAACAACGACGACGACCGCCGCCGCGGCACCTGGCGACGCCTGATCGGTGCGATCTGCGTCATCACCGGGTTCTCGATGGTCATGAGCGTGGCCTTCGCGACCCCGGCCGAGGCCGCGGTGCTGAAGGACGCCGAGCTGCAAGCCTTGCTGGATGCCGGCCGCGCGGACGATCTGGAGAAGCTCGCCACGCAGCGCGTGAAGGCCGATCCGGACGATCCGCAGGCGCTGGCCGCGCTGGCGCTGGCGCAACTGGACCTGGTCGACGGCGCGGTCCTGAAGCAGAACATCCAGCGCCTGGAGCAATGCGTGCAGCGCGCGCCCAACGAAGGCGCCTGCCATTACGCGCTGGCACTGGCGCTGGTCATGCAGGCGCGCGGCGGCAGCAAGCTGAAGGCGCTGGGCTCGCTGGGCCGGGTCAGCGAACTGGCGCAGCGCGCGATGACGCTGCTGCCCGACGCGCCCGAGCCGCGCAGCGCGCTGCAGCAGTACTACCTGGCCTTGCCGAGCTTCGTCGGCGGCGGTGAGTCCAAGGCGCGCGCGCTCGAACAGGACGTGAAGGACCCGGCGCAACTGGGCTTGATGCGGGCGCGGGTGGCGGCGTCGAAGAAGGATTGGCCGGCGATGGAGAAGGCGCTGCGCGCGGTGCGCACGCAGCGGCCCGAGCTGCTGCTGGAGCAGCGCGTGCTGTGGAGCGACTATGGCCGCAACCTGTTCTTCAGCGAGCAGAAGGAGCGGGCGGTGCCGTGGTTCGAGGAGCTGCTCAAGAGCCAACCCAACCAGGCGATGGGCGCTTACGGCCTGGGCCGCGCGTACGACGCGCTGGGCCAGTACGACAAGGCGGTATCCGCCTTCGAGCGGGCCCGCAGCCTGCAGGGCGCCGAGCAGCTGGGCCTGGACCGGCGCCTGGGCAGCGCGCTGGCGGGCAAGGGCGACAAGGCCGGCGCGCGCGTGGCGCTGCAGCGTTGCGTGGACAACCGCCGCGGCAGCAACGGCGACATCGAGGACTGCCGCAAGCAGCTGGCCGCGCTGGGGAACTGACGCACAGCTTTATGATTCGCGCCTTCTCGACGCGGTAAAGCTCTCTCCATGCTGGTCCATCCCCAGTTCGACCCCGTGGCCATCTCGATCTTCGGATGGCCGATCCATTGGTACGGGCTGATGTACCTGACGGCCTTCGGGCTGTTCCTGTGGCTGGGCAACCGCATGGTCCGCAAGCCCTGGAACGCGGCGCGCGGCTGGACCCGCCGCGACATCGACGACCTGCTGTTCTACGGCGTGCTCGGCGTGGTGCTGGGCGGCCGGCTGGGTTATGTCTTCTTCTACAAGCCGGCCTACTACCTGAGCCATCCGGGCGAGATCCTGGCCGTGTGGCAGGGCGGCATGTCCTTCCACGGCGGGCTGCTGGGCGTGCTGGTCGCGCTGGCGTTCTTCGCGTGGCGGCGCGGCTTCAACTTCCTCGAGGTCGGCGACATCGTCGCGCCGTGCGTGCCCACCGGGCTGGCCGCCGGCCGCCTGGGCAACTTCATCAACGGCGAGCTGTGGGGCCGCGCGGCCGATCCCGGCCTGCCGTGGGCGATGGTGTTCCCGCAGGCGCATGACGCCGTGCTGACGCCGCGCCACCCGTCGCAGCTCTACCAGTTCCTGGGCGAAGGCGTGCTGCTGTTCATCGTGCTGTGGCTGTTCGCGCGCAAGCCGCGGCCGATGGCGGCGGTGTCGGGGCTGTTCCTGGTCGGTTACGGCGTGGCGCGTTTCGTCGCCGAGTATTTCCGCGAGCCCGACAGCTTCCTCACCCTCGACAAGCAACCCCTGCACCTGAGCCAGGGCCAGTGGTTGAGCGCGCCGATGATCGTCGCCGGCGTCCTGATGATGCTGTGGGCCTACCGGCGCGCGGCACGTCTGCGGGCGGCCACCGCGACGCGCTGAGCGCGTCCAGCCCGTTCATCGCCGCGACCCCTTCACGAGACCCGACATGCGTCAGATCTTCTTCGATACCGAAACCACCGGCCTGAATCCCGAATCGGGCGACCGCGTCGTCGACATCGGCTGCGTGGAGATGGTCAACCGTCAATTGACGGGCCGCCATCTGCACTTCTACCTGAACCCCGAACGCGACATGCCCGAGGAGGCGTTCCGCGTCCACGGGCTGAGCATCGAGTTCCTGTCGGACAAGCCGAAGTTCGCGCAGATCGTCGACGAGTTCCTCGAGTTCATCCGCGACGCGGAGCTGATCGCGCACAACGCGGCCTTCGACGTCGGCTTCATCAACGCCGAGCTCAAGCGCTGCGGGAAGGCGCCGCTGCATGAGTGCGTGGAGAGCGTGCGCGACACGCTGCTGATGGCGCGGGACATGTTCCCGGGCAAGGCGAACTCGCTGGATGCGTTGTGCCGCCGGCTGGAGGTCGACAACAGCAACCGCGGCCTGCACGGCGCGGTGAAGGACGCGGAGCTGCTGGCGGAGGTCTTCATCCGGCTGACGCGGGGTCAGGACTCGCTGGTCATCGACGACAGCGCGTCGTCGTCGGGCGAGGGTGGTCAGTTGGAGGTCGTGGCCATCGACTTCAGCGCGTTCGACCTGCCGGTGATCGCGGCCACGGCCGAGGAACTGGCGCTGCACGACAAGGCGCTGGTGGATCTCGACAAGGCCAGCGGCGGCAAGCGCATCTGGCAGGTGCCGGTCGCGGCCTGAATCGCCGCTGGAGCGACCCGACCCGGAGACGGGTCTGAGAGACAAGCGCCAAACAGTTCTTGAATCGCGTCAAATTCTCATGGCATAATCTTCGACTTTCCCGGACATCCAAAACTGTAGCGAAGCAACAAGCTTGGCAGCGGTGGCGGACGACAAGACCGGGCGGTTAGCTCAGCGGTAGAGCACTGCCTTCACACGGCAGGGGTCGCAGGTTCGAACCCTGCACCGCCCACCAGATCAACCCCGTCAACGCAAGTTGGCGGGGTTTTTTCTTTGGTGGCGTGACGGCTCACGGATGAGCGAACTTCATCAGACCGAACATGATCGGGATCATTGCGAGGTGCCCGCCGACGATCCATCGAACCAGTTCGCTTCGCATGAGCGCCATCTCGCCTCGCACGTTGGCGATGTCGCCGCGCACGCTGGCGATGTCCTGCTTCAGTTCCGCTCGGACGGTGACGATCTCACCCCGCACGAGGGCAATCTCCTGCCGCAGTTCGGCGCGCACCATGCCGACCTCGCTGCGGACGCCGGCGATCTGGGATTTCAACTCCGCCATTTCCGTCCTGACCGTATACATGTCGGAGTTCTTCGCCAGGTGGGACTGCTTGTCGTTCATGCGTTTCTCCATGGCGCTGTCGATCGATTCGGCGGCGTCGTCGGCGTCCTGCTGCGAGGCGCCGACCTGACGGAATGCTTTGTGCAATGCGAGCTTCATTGAGCGGCTCCTTCGCGTTATGTACTGCGAGTTCGTGGATGAGGTGGGCAGGGATCATCCTGCGTTCACGGGGTCCCGTCTCTCGCACATTTCAGTCATTTATGGGGGGGGGCGCGGAGAGAATCGGTGCATGCCTTCGCTGCTGCCGCCCTCGCTCATCGCCGTCATTCCGCGCTGTCTGCAACTCGTTCAGCAGCCGGTGCCGGACGGCCTCATTCCGCTGCGATTGGGGGACCTCACGATCGGCCACGTGCATCCGATGCGCCAGGTCTTGCTAGGCGAACTCTGGCCCGAACTTGAGCGCCGAGATGGCGCGCTGTGCTGGGATGCGGAGGCGCTCGATGTCGAGGCGCGATCGCAGCGCATCGATGGGGTCGCGCTCGCGCTGAAGGAGCGCGGTGCGATCACCGGCTGGCGCGGCGAACGCTACGCCTGCGAGCGGCCCGTCGACGATCCCTGCATCGAACGCGGCGAGGTGCTGTTCCGCCTGGAGCGCGCGGCCTTCCGCTTCTTCGGGCTGATGAGCCGCGCGGTGCACATCAACGGCTTCCTGCCGGGTGCGCGGCTCGTGTGCGGTCGGCGTGCGCTGTCGAAGGCGACCGATCCGGGCAGGCTCGACAACCTCGCCGCCGGCGGTCTGACCGCCGATGAAGACCTAGTCGACTGCGCGCGCCGCGAGTTGCTTGAAGAGGCGGGTGTGCCGATGGCGATCAGCGCCGCGGTGCAGGCGCGTGGTGCGATGCGCAGCACGCGCATGGAAGTGGAGGGCCTGCACGACGAAGTGCTGCACATCTTCAGCCTTCAACTGCCCGCCGGCTTCTCGCCGCGCAACGGCGACGGCGAGGTCAGCGAATTCCTGACGCTCGATCTGGAGACCCTCGCGCAACGGCTCGTCGGCGGCGAGTTCAGCCACGATGCCGCCGCGGTGAGCGCCTTCGGGCTCCGGCATTCGCACGCGCTCGCGGACCTGCGCGCCTGATCGGCGACGGAGCCCGCACGGGACGGGCGAGGCTGGTCACAATCACCCGCATGGATCAAGTCGATGCAGTGGTGATCGGGGCCGGCGTCGTCGGCCTCGCGGTCGGCCGGGCGCTGGCGATGCGCGGTCTGGAGACGCTGGTGCTGGAGCGCGAGCTCGCCATCGGCACCGGCGTGAGTTCGCGCAACAGCGAGGTCATCCATGCCGGGCTCTACTACCCGGCGGGATCGTTGAAGGCGCGCCTGTGCGTGCGCGGCAAGCAGCTGCTCTACGCGCACTGCGAATCCCACGGCGTGCCGCATCGTCGCTGCGGCAAGCTCGTCGTCGCGACGTCGGTGGATCAGTTGCCTGGCCTGCGCGCGCTGCAGGCGAAAGCAGCCGCCAACGGCGTCGGTGATCTGCGCTGGCTCACGCGCGAGGAAGCCCTCGCGCTCGAGCCCCAGCTGCGATGCGAGGCCGCGTTGCTCTCGCCGTCGACCGGCATCGTCGACAGCCACGGGCTGATGCTCTCGTTGCAGGGCGATCTCGAGCGCCACGGCGGTGCGGTCGCCTTCGGCGCGGCGGTGACCGCGGTGCGCCGCGACGGCGCCGGGCACGTGGTCCACACCGACGACATGACGCTCGGCGCCCGCCTCGTCGTCAATGCGACCGGGTTGCATGCGCCGATGCTCGCCGCCGCGATCGAGGGCCTGCCGGCGCCACCCGCCGCACGCTTCAGCAAGGGCTGCTACTTCGCGCTGCAGGGGCGGGCACCGTTCTCCCGGCTCGTGTATCCGATGCCGCAGGACGCGTGGTTGGGCGTGCACCTCACGCTGGACCTCGGCGGTCAGGCGCGCTTCGGACCCGATGCGCAGTGGCTGGACGTCGAGAACCCCGAAGACATCGACTACGCCGTCGATCCCGCCCGCGCCGACGTGTTCTACGACGACGTGCGCCGCTATTGGCCCGCGCTGCCGGACGGCGCCTTGCAGCCTGCGTACAGCGGCGTGCGGCCGAAGATCCACGCGTCGCACGAGCCCGCGCCCGACTTCCGCATCGACGGCCCCGCGCAGCACGGCGTGCCAGGTCTGGTGAATCTGATGGGCATCGAGTCGCCCGGTCTCACGAGCGCGCTGGCGATCGCCGAGGAAGTCGTCGCACGCGTCGGTCTCTCATGAGTCCTCGGTCGTGCAGGGACGGCAGGGCGTGAGGTTTGGACGCTTGCCGGCCGGGCCTCATGTCCTGGCGGCCAAGCGCTGGGACTGTGCAAGTGGAACGGGCCTCGCGTCAATCCGTCGGCACGCGCAGCGCGCGGTCCCGCTCCTTCGCAATGCGCGCGGCGAAGTCTGCTGACGAGCCACCGGTCGGCAGGTTGCTGACGTCGAGGATCTTCGAGCGGATCTCGGGCAGCCGCAGCGCCTCGTTGATCACCGTGTTGATCAGGCGCAGCCGGTCTTCGGGCACGCCGCGCGGCGCGAAGAGGCCGAAGGTCGAGACCAGGTTCGCATCGGGGAAGCCGAGCTCGGCCAGGGTCGGCACGTCGGGCAGCACCGGCAGCCGCACCGGCGAGCCGATCGCCAGCGCCTTGAGCTTGCCCTGTCGAACGAACTGCAGCTGCTGCGACGCCACGTTCGAGGACAGCAGCTCGAACTGCCCGCCGATCGCGTCGGTCAGCTGCTGGCCGCCGCCCTTGTAGGGCACGTGGATGATGTCGACGCGCGCCGCGGCGCGCACCTGCGCGAGCACCATGTGGCCGACCGTCGCGTTGCCCGACGTCGCCCAGCGCAGCCGGCCTGGCGCCCGCCGCGCGGCGGCGATCATCGCGCCGAAGTCCTTCGGCTTGAACGACGGGTGCGCGAGCACGAGGACC
>NZ_DASVNZ010000361.1:0-17036 GCF_036486225.1 Roseateles sp.
TATGGCCGCATCATTCCGCGCGAGGAGCTCTCCGGCTTCGCCGCATGGAATCCGGGCGCGCTCGATGGCGGCGCGGCACCTCGCCGCCCGGCCGTCACCGCGCCAGCCCCGGTTGAACCGCCGCCCCCGCCCCCGCCGCCCGGTCCCAGCGTCGAGGAGCTGATGCACCAGGCCCGGCAGGCCGGTTACCAGGACGGCTACCGCGACGGCATGGCCGCGCTGGACGCCTTCAAGCAGAGCTTCGCCAAGCAGATCAGCGCCCAGGTGGGCCAGTTGGTCTCGAGCTTCGACCAGGACCTGTCAGCGATGGAACAGGACATGGCCGACGCGCTCGCGCGCACCGCAGTCGAGCTGGCCCGCCAGGTCGTCCGCAACGAACTGGAGACGGCGCCGGAACTCGTCTCCAAGGTCGCGCATGACGCCGTCGAGGCGTTGCTGATCAACGCCCGCCACGTCCGCGTGCGCGTGCATCCCGACGACCTGCCGCTGGTGCTGGAAGGCGCCGGCCAGGAGCTGCGCGCCCGCGAGGCCCAGGTCATTCCCGATCCCTCGATCGCCCGCGGCGGTGTCAAGGTCGACGCCGACATCTGCAGCGTCGACGCCTCGTTGCCAGCACGCTGGCAATCGGCCGTCGGCGCGCTGGGGCAGACCTCCGTCTGGGAGAACCGCCGCAGCGCCGCCGACGAACAACGCGACGCGCGGCTGGACTTCCGTCTCGAGCCCACCCCGAGCCAGTACGGCGGGCTGCCGCATGGCGCCAATCAAGGCGCCCACGAGGACCGCGACTCATGAGCGCCCGCACCGACCGCTGGCGCCAGTACTTCGACGACCTGCAGGCCTTCGCCGGCAACGCGCCGCCGATCGAGCCGCAGGGCAAGCTGGTGCGCGTCGCTGGCCTGGTGCTGGAAGCCACCGGCGTGAAGGTGCCGGTCGGGTCGGTCTGCGAGATCCACATGCCCTCGAGCGCCTCGTCGCCGCGGCGCGGCCAGCGTCCGGTCACGGCGGAAGTGGTCGGTTTCTCCGGCGACCGCGCCTACCTGATGCCGACCGATGAGATCCAGGGCCTGGCCAGCGGCGCGATGGTCCTCCCCCGCCCCGCCGCGTTGCATGGTCCCGTGCTCGGCGAGGAACGCCATCCCTGGCGCCGCGACGAGGACCGTGGCCTGCATCTGCCCATGGGCGACGGGCTGCTGGGCCGCGTCGTCGACCCGCAAGGCCATCCGATCGATCGCCGCGGCCCGCTGGCCGACATCCGCGACGAACCCATGGTCCGCCGCCCGATCAACGCGATGGACCGCGACCCGGTCCGCCGCCCGCTGGACACCGGCGTGCGCGCCATCAATTCGCTGCTGACCGTCGGCCGCGGCCAGCGCCTGGGCCTGTTCGCCGGCACCGGCGTCGGCAAGTCGGTGCTGCTGGGCATGATGGCCCGCTACACGCAGGCGGACGTCATCGTCGTCGGCCTGATCGGCGAACGCGGCCGCGAAGTGAAGGAATTCATCGAGGACATCCTCGGCGAGGAAGGCCTGCGCCGCAGCGTCGTCGTCGCCGCGCCGGCCGACGCGCCGCCGCTGCTGCGCATGCAGGGCGCGACCTATGCCACCGCGATCGCCGAGCACTTCCGCGACCGCGGCCAGCATGTACTGCTGCTGATGGATTCGCTCACCCGCTACGCCATGGCGCAGCGCGAGATCGCCCTCGCGATCGGCGAACCGCCGGCGACCAAAGGCTATCCGCCTTCCTGCTTCGCGAAGCTTCCGCAACTGGTGGAACGCAGCGGCAACGGCCTGGCCGGTGAAGGCTCGATCACCGCCTTCTACACCGTGCTGTCCGAGGGCGACGACCAGCAGGACCCGATCGCCGATGCCGCCCGAGGCATCCTGGACGGCCACATCGTGCTCAGCCGCGAGTTGGCGGAGAGTGGGCACTACCCTGCGATCGACGTGGAACGGTCCATCTCGCGCGTCATGACCAGCGTGGCCGACAAGCGCCACATCGAACTGGCGCGCCGCTTCCGGCAGCTCCTCGCGAAGTACAACAAGGCGCGCGACTTGATCCAGCTGGGCGCCTATCAGCCCGGCCACGATCCCGAGTTGGACATGGCGGTCCGCCTGCACGGCGACATGGACCGATTGCTCCAACAAGACATGCATTCCCCCGCTTCTTTGAACGATTGCCTCAATCAGTTGACCGCCACACTTAACTTTGCGTGATAGCTGCCGACATCCGTAAAGCGAGGTCATCGACATGAGTAGTTCCAATCTGCAGGCCCTGACCGTTCTCCTCGAACGCGCGGAGGCCGAGCGCGATGAAGCGCTGCGTCATCTGCAGGAGGCGCAGTCGCGTGCGAACGCGGCGCGCAACCAGCATGACCAGTTGTCGCAGTACCGCACGGACTACCGCACCCGCTGGTCGCAGGAATTCGCCCAACGGACGACCGTGCAACTGCTGGGCTGCTATCAGAACTTCGGCCAGCGACTGGACCAGGCCATCGGTCAGCAAGGCGGCATCGCCGACTACGCCGACCAGCGCCTGTCCGCCGCCCGCGACCTGGTGCGCGAACGCGAACTGCGCGTCGCCTCGGTCCGCAAGCTGATCGAGCGCCGCCGCGCCGAGACGCTGCGCAGCCAGATGCGCCAGGAACAGCGCGCCACCGATGAACAGGCCGCCCGCGCCGCTTCGCGCGGCGGCAACCCGATGTCCCGGCTGGTCGCCTGATCGCGGCCCGGTCCACCCGGAACCTCCCTCGCCATGACGCAGATCCAGAACATGAATCCGATGCCGGGCGCCCTTGGCGGCCTCGGCGCGAACAACCCCGCCTACGCCGGCCGCAAGGACGGCGCGTCGACGGACTTCTCCCGTTTGCTGAACCAGAGCAACCAGCAGTTGCAGGATCAGTCGGCGCAGTCGGCCAAGACGGCCATGGCGAAGCTGCAATCGCAGCAGCTGGCGAGCCAGCAGATGCAATCCCAGCAGCAGTCCCGGCAGTTGGAGGCCCAGCAGCAGGCGCAGCGCCAGGAGTCGGCACAGCCGCCCAAGCCCGCGTCGCCGCCTCCGCGCTCGCCCGAGAACACGGCGTCGAAGGACGAGAACAAGCTCGCCGCGCGCAATGCCGCCGCCCGCAACAGCGCGAACAAGACCGAAGACGCCAAGACCCCGACCCGCACCACGAAGTCGGATCCGACCACTGCCGGAGAAGCGACGGACGCGGCTGACGCCGCCGACGCGACCGATCCGGCGGACACCGCCCGGGCCGACGCCGCGAGCGGGAAAGATGCCGAGCGCGTCGTGGCCAAGGATGACGAAGGCAAGGACAAGAAGGCCGCCAAGGACGCGAAGGACACCGGCGCGACCGCTGCCGAGCAGATCCTGGCGATGCTGCGCGGCGACGCGCCCGCCGAGACCAAGGCCCAGCCGCGTGCCGGCACGGCCGAGGGCGACGAGGCGGGCACCGAAGCCCTGCCCGGCGGCACGCACGCCCATGGCAAGCAACCGACCACAGGCGACGCCCTGCGCGAGCGCCAGCAGCTTCAGCGCGAACTGAGCCAGGCCGCCGCAGGCACCGCCGGCGCGACCGAAGGCGCGGATAAGACCGCCCAGACCGACGCGCTGCAAGCCACCTCCAGTGGCGCGCATGAGATCGCCATGGGCGACGCCGCCAAGGGCCCGCAGCCGAGCTTCGAGGCGCTGCTTGCCGCGGCGCAGCAGACCGGACCGGCGTCCAGCACTTCCGGCGCTGACGCGACGTCCGCGACGCAAGCGCCCAGCGTCCCGCTCAGCCACCCGCTCGACAGCCCCGACTTCGCGCCGGAACTGTCCGCCAGCGTCAGCCTCCTGATCCAGGACGGCGTGCACGAGGCGCAGCTCCAGCTCAACCCGACCGAGATGGGGCCGGTGTCGATCAACATCCAGTTGGACGGCCAGCAGGCGCAAGTGAACTTCCACGCCCAGCACGCCGCGACCCGGGAGGTGCTGGAACGCAGTCTGCCGGATCTGGCGGCCGCGCTGCAGGCGCAGGGCTTGACCCTGAGCGGCGGCGGGGTGTTCGCCCAGTCGCAGTCCAGCGGCGGCCAGAATCGTGGCGACGGTTCCGCCGACGGCACGCCCAACGGCAACGGCAACGGCCGTCGGGGCGGGCGCGGACAGGGCTCGGACGACGACGGCGCCATCGCGGCCGCCGGGCGGTCGGAGCGCCGCTCCGCACCGCGCGGTCTGGTCGATCTGTACGCCTGAAGATCCCCGAGTCTGACCGGAATCCGCCGCCTTTTCGCGCGTTGAGCGCTGTGGCGGCGCTTCACAATGGGAGACATTGCCGGGTCATCCGATCCGGCTCCCCGCCAACGTCCCTCTTTTCATCACCGGAGCGCCCATGGCCACAGCCGCCGCAGGCAACGACGCCGCCGTCAAGGGTGGCGGCAAGAAGAAACTGATCATCATCGTCGCCATCGTCCTGGTGGTGGTGCTGGTGGGCGTCGCCGCGTTGCTGATGATGAAGAAGAAGTCGCATGCCGACGACGAGGAAGGCGGTGCCGCCGAGGAGAAGCCCGCGGCCGCCGCGCACGCGAAGCCGGGCACGCCGCCGACCTTCGTTCCGCTGGATCCGTTCACCGTGAACCTGGCCGACAAGGAAGTCGACCGCTTCGCGCAGGTCGGCATCACGCTGGAAGTCGCCGATGCGCATTTCGCCGACCAGCTCAAGGCCTACATGCCGGCGATCCGCAACAACGTGCTGCTGGTGCTGTCGCACAAGACCTCGGCCGAGCTGCTGAGCGCCGAAGGCAAGGAAAAGCTGGCCAAGGAAATCCGTCGCGAGGCCGTGCGCCCGATGGGCATCGAGCTCGACGACGAGGATGAGGACGAGGACGCCGCGCCCAAGAAGAAAAAGAAGAAGAAGCGCCAGGTCGAAAGCCCGGTGACGCAGGTCCTGTTCTCCACTTTCATCGTGCAGTGACGGGCCGCACAGCAAGGAGCGCGCGATGAATCAGCAGATCCTTTCCCAAGACGAAGTCGATGCCCTGCTGCAAGGCATCACCGGCGAGAGCCAGAAGCTCGAGGCAGAAGAGGTCCAGACCGGCGGCATCCGCGAGTACAACCTCGCCAGCCAGGAACGGATCGTCCGTGGGCGCATGCCCACGATGGAGATCATCAACGAACGCTTCGCGCGCAACATCCGCATCGGGCTGTTCAACTTCATCCGCAAGAGCCCGGAAGTCGCCATCGGCGGCATCAAGGTGCAGAAGTACAGCGCCTTCCTGCGCGAGATCGTGGTCCCGACCAACTTCAACATCGTGTCGGTGAAGCCGCTGCGCGGCAGCGGCCTGATCGTCTGCGACCCGACGCTGGTGTTCGCGGTGATCGACTCGCTGTTCGGCGGCATCGGCAAGTTCCACACCCGCATCGAGGGCCGGGACTTCTCCGCCACCGAGCAGCGCGTGATCCTGCGCCTGGTCGAAGTGATCATCCAGGAGTACACCAAGGCGTGGAAGGGCATCTATCCGCTGGAGCTGGAATACCAGCGCTCGGAGATGCAGCCGCAGTTCGCCAACATCGCCACGCCCAGCGAGATCATCGTGTCCACGTCGTTCACGCTGGAAATCGGCGAGACCAGCGGCACGGTGTACTTCTGCATCCCGTATTCGACGCTGGAGCCGATCCGCGATGTGCTGTACAGCACCACGCAGGGCGACTCGAGCGAACCCGACCGCCGCTGGGTCAACCTGCTCAAGCACCAGATCCAGTCGGCCGAGGTCGAACTGGTGGCGGAACTGGCCAAGGCCCCCGCGACCGTCGAACAGCTGCTGGCCTTCAAGCCGGGCGACTTCATCGAGCTGGACCTGGAGCAGATCATCCAGGCGAAGGTGGACGGCGTGCCGGTGTTCGACTGCCATTACGGCACCTCGAACGGCAAGTATTCGATCAAGATTGAAAAGATGCTGACCGGCCCGGATGCCGGCTGGCTGGGAGCCCGCAATGGCTGACAACACCCCGATGGACGAACAGGACGCGATGGCCGCCGAATGGGCGGCGGCGCTGGCGGAAGCCGGCGGCGGCGGCAGCGAGGTCGCGGCCGAAGTGCAGCAGGTGACCGAGCAGGTCGCGCCGGCGGCCTTCACCAACTTCTCGCCGACGCCGGGCAACCTGCCCGGCAGCGACATCAATATGATCCTGGACATCCCCGTCCAGCTCACGGTTGAACTCGGTCGCACGCGCATTCCGATCAAGAACATCCTGCAATTGGCGCAGGGCTCCGTGGTCGAACTCGACGCGCTGGCCGGCGAGCCGATGGACGTGCTGGTCAACGGCTACCTGATCGCCCAGGGCGAGGTCGTGGTCGTGAACGACAAGTTCGGTATCCGCCTCACCGACATCGTGACCCCGTCCGAACGGATGCGGCGCCTGAGCAAGGCATAACCTGACCCCTGATCAGCCCCACCCCGGTGGGGCTGACGCGTTTCAGGGACGCATAATTCGTCGCCATGAACAACAGCCTCGTCCCCCTGCTCTGGTTCCTGGCCATCCTGGCCCTGATTCCAGTCGTGCTGTGGCTCCTCAAACGCACGCCCTTGGGCGGCGGCGCGATGGGCGGACAGCTGCGCACCGTCGCGCAACTGGTGATCGCGCCCAGCCAGCGCATCGTGATCGTCGAGGTCGGCCAGGACGAGGACCGCCAATGGCTGGTGCTCGGCATCACCGGCCAGCAGATCCGCACGCTGCACGTGCTGCCGCCGCAGGCCGACGCCGGCGCGGCGCTGCAGGCGGCGCAACCGTCGTTCTCCTCGCTGCTCAAGCGCAGCCTGGGCAGCAGGCACGCCGATGGCCCCGGTTCCAGCACCTCGGCCTGATCGGAAACGGCGCATGACCGCTTCGACCTCCCACGCCTCCGCCTTGCACGAGCCCCGTCGCCGACGGCTGTCGCAGCGCGCGCTGGGCATCGCCGGCGTGCTCGTGCTCGGCGGCTTCGGCGCCGCGGCCTGGGCCCAGCAAGGCGGCGCGCCCGCCAGCGTGCCGCTGATCATCGGCCAGGGCGCCGGCGGCAACAGCTACTCGGTGCCGATCCAGACGCTGCTGTTCTTCACCGCGCTGGGCTTCCTGCCGGCGGTGCTGCTGATGATGACCGGCTTCACCCGGATCGTGATCGTGCTGTCGCTGCTGCGCCAGGCGCTGGGCACGCAGGCGGCGCCGCCCAACCAGGTGATCGTCGGGCTGTCGCTGTTCCTGACCTTCTTCGTGATGAGCCCGACGCTGGACCGCGTCTACGCCGAGGCCTACCAGCCCTACCAGTCCGGACAGATCGGCTTCGAGGTCGCCCTGGAGCGCGCACAGGTGCCGATGCGTGCCTTCATGCTCAAGCAGACGCGCCAGTCGGACGTCGCGCTGTTCGCCAAGCTCGCCAAGCTCGAACCCAACGTCACGCCGGAGGCCGTGCCCTTCCGCGTGCTGGTGCCCGCCTTCGTGACCAGCGAGCTCAAGTCCGCATTCCAGATCGCGTTCCTGATCTTCATCCCGTTCCTGGTGATCGACATGATCGTCTCCAGCGTGCTGATGAGCCTGGGGATGATGATGCTGTCGCCGGTGCTGGTGTCGCTGCCGTTCAAGCTGATGCTGTTCGTGCTGGCGGACGGCTGGAACCTGCTGCTGGGATCGCTCGCGGCGTCGTTCGCGCAGTAGCGGCGCGCGCGTTCCGAAGCGACTCGACATAGCGACTCCAAGGACAAGCTCATGGATGCACAACAGGTCTTCTCGGTCGGCCAGCAAGGGCTGTACGTGCTGCTGATGGTCGCGGCGCCCATCCTGCTGACGGTGCTCGCCGTCGGCGTGCTGGTGTCGGTGTTCCAGGCGGCGACGCAGATCAACGAATCGACGCTGTCGTTCGTCCCCAAGATCGTCGCCGCGGTGCTGGTGCTGGCGGTCGCCGGCCCCTGGATGATCACGACGCTGGTCGAATACATCCAGCGCACGCTGCAGAGCATCCCGCAGGCGCTGGGTTGAGGCGGCGCGGCCCTCGATCCCGATGATCTCCTTCAGCGAAGCGCAACTGCTCGCCTGGATCAGTCCGATCCTATGGCCGTTCATCCGCACGCTGGCGCTGTTCGCCGGGATGCCGGTCTTCAGCCAGCGCCAGGTGCCGGCACGCGTGCGCATCGGGCTGGCGCTGTTCATCTCGGTGGCGGCGCAGCCGTCGCTGCCGGCCATGCCGGTGATTCCGCTCGACTCGCTGCCCCAGCTCCTGGCGGTGACGGGACAGCAATTGCTGATCGGCTTGTCGATGGGCTTCGCGGTGCGGGTCGTGTTCGCGGCGTTGGAATTCGCCGGTGAGCTGATCGGCCTGCAGATGGGGCTGAACTTCGCCGGCTTCTTCGACCCGTCCACCGGCTCGCAAGGCACCTCGACGTCGCGCTTCCTGGGCTCGATGGTCGCCTTCCTGTTCGTCGCCATCAACGGGCACCTGATGCTGATCAACTCGCTGGTCGAAAGCTTCCAGGCCTTCCCGATCGGCGAGGAGCCCTTCCGCTTCCTGCGCATCGCGCAGCCTCAGGTCTGGGGCGCGGAGATCTTCCGCATGGGCCTGTGGATCGCGCTGCCGCTGATCACGATGCTGATGTTCGTGAACCTCGTGCTCGGGATCATTTCGCGCGTCGCGCCGCAGCTGAACGTGTTCTCGGTGGGCTTCCCGTTGACGGTCAGCATCGGCCTGGTCGGCCTGGTCGCGACGCTGCCGCTGATGCATCAGCCCTTCATGATCGCGCTGGAGCGGATGCTGGCGGCGTTCAACTGAGCAGCGCGGAACACGCGCCCACGCGCCGGCCGATGCTTCCCAGCATCGGCCGGTTTGTCATTTCAGAGCTCGCGCAGCGCCGTGGTGACCGGCAGGCTCGCCGCCCGCACGGCGGGGAACAGACCGCCGATGAAGCCGATGGCCAGGGCCCATTTCAGGCCTTCCCACAGCAGTTGTCCCGAGACCTTCAGCTCGAAGCTGAGCTTGCCCACGGACCCGGCCGCCATCGTCGACGCCGCGTGCCCGTTGAAGATCAGGTAGGCGATCCCGCCGCCGATGATGCCGCCGACCGCCGCCAGCAGCATCGTCTCCAGCATCACCGCCACCACCACGGGCAGTCCCGGGAAACCGATCGCGCGCAGCGTGGCGATCTCTCGGGCCCGCGTCGCGACCGCAGCGAACATGGTGTTCAGCGCGCCGAACACTGCGCCCACCGCCATGATCGATCCGACCACGATCCCGATGATCCGCAGGATCTTGGTCATCTGCTCCGACTGCTTGGCGAAGAACGCCAGCGTGGTCGTCGCATCGACCTTCAACTGCGGATTGGCTTCCAGCGCCGCCTTGAACTCCTTGAAGGCCTTCGCATCGGTCAGCTTCACCGTCACCGAATTGCGGCTCGCGCCGCGCCGGTAGGTCTCGGCGACGACCGGCGCATCGGCCCACAGCTCCGATTCCATCGAGTCGCCCGACGCGAACACCCCCGCCACCGTCCACATCTGGCTGCCCAGGCGGATCTGCTTGCCGGGCTCCAGGCCCTCGAACTGACGCGCCGCGCCCTGACCGACGATCAGCTCCTTGAGCCCCGGCTGGAACTTGCGGCCGGCGACGATCTTGACCTGCGGCCGCACCGCGAAGGCCTCATCGCCGACACCGCGCATCTGGACGCTGCCCTCCTCATCGGTCTTCGTGCCCTTGACCGGCAGATTGGCCGCGACCACCGTCTCCGCCGACAGAAGCGGCTCGCCCTTGGCCGACTTCGCCACGCCCGGCGCCTGACCGATCTGCGTGATGTCGTCACGTGTCATGACCGACGCCACCTCCGCCGCGGAGGCGCCGCGCAGCACGATGGCCGTGTCCTCGCTGCCTGACTTGCGCAAGGTCTCCGAATAGCCCTCGGCCATCGCCAGCAGCGCCACCAGCACACCGACCACACCCGCGATGCCCACGACGATCACCGCCGACGAGCCGATCCGCTGCGGCAGCGTGCTCACGCCGACGCCGGTCACCGAGCGCGCCTGCGCGCCGCGCCTCGTCAAGAACAGCCACAGCACCAGCAGCGCCGCCAGGCCGAGCGCGCCGACCCACGGCAGCATCACCCACGCCACCAGCACGAGCACCAGCAGCAGCAGCAACCCCAGGTTCTTCAGGAACTTCATGATCAGGCCCTCCCCGCCAGTGCATCGGTGATGTTGAGCCGCATCGCGTTGAGCGCCGGCAGCGCGCCGACGATCACGCCGAACAGCACCATCAGGCCGACGCCGGTGGCCCAGCTGTTCAAACCGGCCGCCGGCAGGTTCAGCGTGCCGCCGCTGCCCGCGCTGACCGCCGGCCCGATGACGCTCGCCAGCCCCAGTCCGATCACGCCGCCGATCACCAGCAGCAGCACGGACTCCGCCAGCACCATCGCCAGCACGCTGTGGCCGGAGAAGCCGATCGTCTTCAGCACGGCGATCTCGCTGGTGCGCTCGCGCACCGCCTGCATCATCGTGTTGCCCGACAGCAGCAGCAGCGTGAAGAACACCGCGCCCATGATCGAACTGACGATCAGTCCGATGTCCGCCACCTGCTTCATCCACGAGGCCATCGCCGCCTGCTCGGTCTGGGTGCGGGTCTCATGGTCCGAGTTGGCCGAGATCGCGTCGATCGCCTTGGCCACGCGGTCGGCCTGGTTCGCGTCCGCCACGCGCGTCACGTACCAGCCGACCTGACCCTGGTTGTAGGGCGTCGTGTCGTCGAAGTACTTCCAGTTCAGCAGGAACATCTGGTCGTACCAGCCGCCGGACTTCTTGTCCGCGGCGTGGATCAGGCCGACGATCTCGAACTGCCAGTTCTTGCTGCCGCTGCGATCCGGGAAGATCGTCGACTGCAGCGGGATCTTGTCCCCGACCTTCCAGTTGAAGCGCTTGGCCAGGCCTTCGCCGACCAGCGCGCCGATGCGCGTTGTCGCAAAGGCCTGTCTGGCCTGGTCGGTGACCACCATCTCCGGATACATGTCGAGGTAGTTCGGCGCGACGGCGAAGCTGAAGACCTGGTTGTGCGGATCCTGGTAGGCACCGCCGAACCAGTTCGCGAAGGTCACCAGCTTGACGCCGTCCACCGACTGGATGCGCTGCGTCAGCGCCATCGGCAAGGTCTGGATGAAGGACAGGCGCGAGCCCGTCTGCAATCGCGAGGCGCCGTTGGCCGACTGGCCGGCCTGGTCGAAGGAGGTGCGGACCGCGTCCAGCAGCCCGAACAGCAGGAACGCGGTGATGATGGACACCAGCGTCAGCACCGTCCGGAGCTTGCGCCGGAACAGCGCCGCCCAGATGAGGTGAAGGTATTTCATGGCGAGCCCTTTCTAACGGGACTGGACCTGGACGCCTCGGCGTCAGGCGGCCGCGGTCACGGTCTGCTCGACCAGCGTGCCCTTGTCCAGGTGCAGCGTCTGGCGGGCGCGCTCGGCGGCCTTCGGATCGTGCGTGACCATCACGATGGTCTTGCCGTGGTCCCGGTTGAGCGCCTGCAGCAGGGCCAGCACATCCTCGGCCGATTGACGGTCCAGGTCGCCGGTGGGCTCGTCGCAGACCAGCAGGGTCGGGTCGGACACGATCGCCCGCGCGATGGACACGCGCTGCTGCTGCCCGCCGGAGAGCTCGGTCGGCTTGTGGCTGGCACGGTCCGACAGCCCCACCAGCTGCAGCGCGATCGCGGCGCGCTTCTTGCGCTCCGCCGCGGACAGCTTGGTCAGCAGCAGCGGCAGTTCCACGTTGCGCTGCGCCGAGAGCGTCGGCATCAGGTTGTAGAACTGGAACACGAAGCCCACCCGGGCCGCGCGCCATTTCGCCAGCGCGGCGGAACTGAGCTGGTCGATGCGCTCGCCGCCGATGGCGATGCTGCCGCCGCTGGGCTGGTCCAATCCGCCGATCAGGTTCAGCAGCGTCGTCTTGCCGGAGCCCGACGGGCCCATCAGCGCCAGGAACTCGCCCTGCCGCACATCCAGGTCGATGTGGTGCAGCACCTCCACCTTCTGCTTGCCGCGGGTGTAGACCTTGGACAGGTCACGGATCTCGATCAGATTGCTCACGGTGACTCCTCGCATCAACGGTTCATTCACGGGCGCGGGGCTCGCAGCCCCTGGCGCTCACTCGCCGGCCTTCAGCTTGATCTGGCCGCCGTCCACCAACTGTTCCGGCGGATTCAGGACGATGGGCTCGCCGGCCTTGAGGCCGTCCAGCACCACCGCCTGATCGCCCACCGGCGTCCCCTGCTTCACCTTGCGTGCCGCGGCGTTCTGGCCGACGACGACGAAGACCACCGCCGCGCCGTCCCGGGACGTGACGGCGGATTTCGGCACCAGCACGCCCGGCGGCGGCGCGGTCTTCGCATCCGCCTTGGCGGCCAGGAAGGACACCCGCACACCCATGTCGGGCACGACACGCTGGTCCTTCTGCTCCAGCGCCACGCGCACCTTGACCGTCGCCTTGCCGCGATCGGCCGCCGGCACCACCGCGATCACATGCGCGGGAATGCGCCAGTCGGGGTAGGCATCCAGCACCGCTTCGGCGGGCATGTCGCCCTTGACCTGGCCGATATAGGCCTCGTTCACGTCGACGTCCACTTCCAGCGATTCCATGTCGACGATGGTGCCGACACCGGTACGTGTGAAGCCGCCGCCCGCGGACAGCGGAGAGACGATCTCGCCGACCTGGGCCGCCTTGGCGGTGATGACGCCGGCAAACGGCGCCTTGACGACCGTGTAGTCGAAGTTGACCTGCGCCTGCCTGGCCTGCGCCATCACGGCATCAGCCTCACGCCGACGCGCTTCCAGCTGGGCGGCCGTGGCCGTCACGGCGGTACGCGCCTGCTCCGCGGCCTGTTTCGTCGACATGCCGCTCGCGGCCAGTTCATCCTGCCGCTTCAGGTCGGACTGGGATTGCGCCAGTTGGGCGCGCGTGGCGTCGATGTTGGCCTGCGCGCTCTTGACGTTGGCATGCGCCATGTCGAGCGCCGCGCGCAGGGCGTGATCCTCGAGCCTTGCCAGGATCTGACCCTTGGCGATCCGGTCGCCCTCCTCGAAGAGCACCTCGGTCAGGGTCCCCGTGATCTGCGTCGAGACCGTCGCCGAGCGGCGCGCCGTCACATATCCGGTGGCCTGCAGCACAGCGCCGCCGCCGGCGCCGCTGCGAGCCTGCGCATTGGTGGTCGCCACCTCCGGCACCTGCGACTGGGTCCACCACCACCAGCCGCCCCCGGCCAGCAGTCCGAGGACCACCAGCACGCCCACCAGCACCCAGACCCATGTCGGCGGTCCCCCGCCATGGTTGTCGCGCTCATTCCCCTGGATGCGCAGCTCTTTCAACAGTGCGGTATCGATGACGGCCCCCTGTGTGTCAGTACGGGGCGCATTCTCCGAGGCGCCCCCTCCTCGTCAATGCTGACTTGCGATGAATGGCGGCTGGCTGGCGTGAACGTCCCCGGATGACGACGAACGGAGACGGCGGATTTCGACTCGGACCTGGACTCAGCTCTCGACCAATCCGTTGCGGATGGCGTAGACGGTCAGTTCGGAGTTGTTGGACAAGGCCAGCTTCTCCAGCACCCGCGCCCGGTACACGCTCACCGTCTTCGGGCTGAGCATCAGCTCTTCGGCGATGTCCGACAGACGCTTGCCGGACGCGATCATCACCAAGGTCTGCAATTCGCGATCGGACAACTTCTGGTGCGCCTGCTCCGGCGCCGGCGCGGTCAGGCTCTCGACCAGCATCTGCGCAATCTCGGGGGTCACGTACTTGCGGCCCTGCGCCACCGTGCGCACCGCCTGCACCAGCAGCTGCGGATCGCCGCCCTTGTTCACGTAACCGAAAGCCCCGGCGCGCAGCGCGCGGATCGCGTACTGGTCCTCCGGGTACATCGACACGATCAGCACCCGCGTGGTCGTGCCTTCGTCCTTGAGCACGTGCAGCACGTCCAGTCCGCTGCGACCCGGCATGTTGATGTCGAGCACCAGCACGTCGCACTGCTTGTCGGCCGCCAGCGTGCGCATCAGGCTGCGCAGTTCGCCGTAGTCGCCCGCCTCGCCGACCACCTCGATGTCAGGCGCGTCGGACAGGGTGTCGCGGATCCCTCGGCGGATCAGCGCGTGGTCGTCGCAGAGGATGACTTTGATCATAGGGCGCCCCACGAAGAGGGGTCATGCCCAGCACCGGCCGGGATCGGGTCGCCGTCGTCGTCGACATCGAAGTCGCCGAACACGCCGCGCAACGGCACCGACAGGATCAACGCCGTGCCCTGCAGGCCGCTGCTGAGGTCGACCCAGCCACCCACCGTCGCTGCCCGCTCACGCAACCCGCGGATACCGAAGCTGCGCGCCTTGCTCAGATCGCCCGGCGCGACACCGTGACCGTTGTCCTTGATCTCCAGCGTCAGCACGCCGCCCTCCATGCTCAACTCCACATCGACCTTGGTCGCCCCGGCATGCTTGGACACATTGGTGAGCGCCTCCTGCGCGCAGCGGTAGGCCACCAGCGGCACGCCCGCCGGCAGTTGGAACTGCTCGCCGACATGCCTCACCGCGGTCGCGATGCCGGTCCGGCGTTCGAAGCGCGCGGCCAGCCACTGCACTGCTGCCAGCAATCCCTGTTCCAGGATGGCCGGCCGCAGGTTGTGCATGATGCGCTGGCTCGATTCGATGGCGCTGGTGACCGTCTCCAGCGCCGACTGCACACGCTGCTGGACATCCTCGTCCTTGCTGTGCCGGGCGATCCAGGCCAGGTCGAACTTCAGCGCCGTCAGCGACCCGCCGACGTCGTCATGGATCTCGCGGGCGATGGCCGCGCGTTCCATCTCGACACTGGTCTGCAGGTGCCCGGCCAGTTCGTGCAACTGCTGCTTGGACTTGAGCAGTTCACGGTCCGCCTCCTGCCGCGCCAGCTGGGCCTCGCAGGACTCGATCGCATGCAGCAGGGCCGGCGCCAGCCGCGCCAGGTTGTTCTTGAGCAGGTAGTCCGACGCCCCGGTGCGCATGGCGGCCACCGCCGTGTCCTCGCCGATCTCGCCCGATACCAGCACGAATGGCAGCACCAGTTGCCGCTGCTTGAGCATGTCCAGCACGACCAGGCCCGAAAACCCCGGCAGGTTGTAATCGGAAATCACCGCGTCCCAGGTCTGGTCGAGGGCTGCCTCGATATCGGGCAGCGTGTCCAGCCGCGTGATCTCGAATCGCAATCCGGCCCGTTGCAACTGGGCCAGGATCAGTTGGTGATCCAGGTCGGAATCCTCGATATGAAGCAGGCGCAGAGAGCGCTCGGCCAGGGGGAGAGTCGGCATGGCCGGGAGTATGCCAAGTTTGTCGCGCATCCCTCATCTATGCCACCAAGCCCCACGTTTTATTCATCTGGAAACCGTAGAGTCTTGGGTTTACCCTTATCGAGATTTGTCACGGTCCCGTCGATGAACTTCCGATCTGAGCTATTGGGATGACTTTGCACGGTTAGTCCCGTCGACAGATGCGTGGCAAAAGCCGAAGATTCTTGCCAGCCGACAAGTCCGGGCGCATGTTTGAGTTGGGCAGACATGAAGACGCACCAGGACACCCCTATGTGGAGCCAAGATGCAAATCGATGAGACGTCGGTCGAGCCGGAAGGCACAGGACTGATGCCGCTGCTCGCCGCTGCCGAGCTGCAGGACCATCTGATGACGGTCAACAACGATCTCGAGCGCCTGCAGCGCCTGCTCGACGACGCCTGCGAAGCGTTGTCGACGCATTTCTTCGGCGCGTCTGGCCTCGTGGACCAGATGCGCGAACGTCTGCCGGAGGCCAAGGACCAGGATGCGCTGCAGCAACTGATGCTGCATCTGGCCGGTGCGATCACCGCGCTGCAGTTCCAGGACATGTCGACGCAGTTGATCGCGCACACCAGCCAACGGCTGCGCAACTGCTCGGACCAGCTCGCCCGGGACACCTTCGGAGACGACGAGGACGGCCTGGCCGTCGTCGAGACCGCCCCGCTGCGACCCAATCCCGTCACGCAGGACGAGATGGACGCCGGTTCGGTCGAACTGTTCTGAATGTTCCTTCGATCCGTCCGTTAGGTCACGAAATCACCGGGCACCGTCACCAGACCGCCCTCAAGGTCCTCAAGAATCTTCAGGTCCACCCGAAAACCGCTTGTCATCCGGAGAACTCAAAATGCCCTCGATCCTCGCCGTAGACGATTCGGCCTCCATGCGCCAGATGGTCTCGTTCACCCTCAAGAATGCGGGTTTCAACGTCGTGGAGGCGGTGGACGGGCAAGATGCTTGGGAGAAGTCGTCCCAGCGCGATTTCGACCTGGTGCTGACCGACCAGAACATGCCCCGGATGGACGGCATCAGCCTGACCAAGAAGCTGCGCGACAACCCCAAGTTCAAGACGACGCCGATCCTGATCCTGACCACCGAGTCCAGCGATCAGATGAAGCAGGCGGGCCGCGCAGCGGGCGCCACCGGATGGCTCGTGAAGCCGTTCGACCCGGCCAAGCTGATCGAGGTGATCGGCAAGGTGATCCGCTGAAGGCAAGCTGGAGAGATTCATGGGAGATATGACCTCCGAGGGCGCAAACCTGGGCGCTGGCATCGACCTGAGCCAGTTCTACCAGGTCTTTTTCGAAGAAGCCGGTGAGAACCTCGACAACATGGAACAGCTGCTGCTGAACCTGGACATCGAGAATCCGGACGACGAGCAGATGAACGCCATCTTCCGCTGTGCCCACTCGATCAAGGGTGGCGCGGCGACGTTCGGCTTCAACGACGTGGCGGAACTGACGCATCAGATGGAGACGCTGCTGGACAAGCTGCGTCGTCATGAGCTGGCGCCGACCTCGCCGATGGTGGACGTGCTGCTGCAGTCCGGCGACGCGCTGAAAGCACAACTGGCCCGGCATCAGGGCTCG
This sequence comes from Roseateles sp., assembly GCF_036486225.1. Classification (GTDB taxonomy): domain Bacteria; phylum Pseudomonadota; class Gammaproteobacteria; order Burkholderiales; family Burkholderiaceae_C; genus Roseateles. The sequence goes on from NZ_DASVNZ010000361.1 coordinate 16,913, forward strand.
GGCGCCGACGCGGTGGACACCTCCGCCCTGCTGAGCAGCATCCGCACGCTGGTGGAAGGCGGCACGCTGGACGGCGTCCGCGCGCCTGCACCCGCCGCCGCCGCGCCGGCTCCCGCGCCGAAGG
>NZ_DASVNZ010000395.1:0-33389 GCF_036486225.1 Roseateles sp.
CCCCTTCTTACGCCCTCTCCCGCTTGCGGGAGAGGGCCGGGGTGAGGGCCAGCGGCCGTGGCAGTACGGGAACCCTTAAGCATTTATGCGATACCCGAAGCAGCAAGGACCTGCCCTACAATTGACGTTTACGTAAACGTAAGACGAATCATCCAGCGGACGCCCGGAGAGGCGACCGCGGAGGTGGTCGAGGAGACAAACCCATGAGCCTGCCCGGTCTGAACTTCCATCTCGGCGAGGACATCGACGCCCTGCGCGACGCAGTGCGCGAGTTCGCCCAAGCCGAGATCGCCCCCCGCGCCGCGGAGATCGATCGCAGCGACCAGTTCCCGATGGACCTGTGGCGCAAGATGGGCGACGTCGGCGTCCTGGGCATCACCGTGCCCGAGGAATACGGCGGCGCCGCGATGGGCTACCTGGCCCACATGGTGGCCATGGAGGAGATCAGCCGCGCCAGCGCCTCGGTGGGCCTGAGCTACGGCGCCCACTCCAACCTGTGCGTGAACCAGATCAAGCGCAACGGCACCGACGCGCAGAAGCAGAAGTACCTGCCCAAGCTGATCTCCGGCGAACACGTCGGCGCGCTGGCGATGAGCGAACCCGGCGCCGGCTCCGACGTGGTGTCGATGAAGCTGCGCGCCGAGGACAAGGGCGGCTACTACGTCCTCAACGGCAACAAGATGTGGATCACCAACGGTCCCGACGCGGACACGCTGGTCGTCTACGCCAAGACCGAGCCTGAGCTCGGCGCCCGCGGCATGACCGCCTTCCTGATCGAGAAGGGCATGAAGGGCTTCTCGATCGCGCAGAAGCTGGACAAGCTCGGCATGCGCGGCAGCCACACCGGCGAGCTGGTGTTCCAGGACGTCGAGGTCCCGGCCGAGAACGTGCTGGGCCAGGTCGGCGGCGGCACCAAGGTGCTGATGTCGGGCCTGGACTACGAGCGCGCCGTGCTGGCCGCCGGCCCGATCGGCATCATGCAGGCGGTGATGGACAACGTCGTCCCCTACATCCACGACCGCAAGCAGTTCGGCCAGTCGATCGGCGAGTTCCAGCTGATCCAGGGCAAGGTCGCCGACATGTACACCGTGCTGCAGGCCGCCCGCGCGTTCTGCTACACCGTGGGCAAGAACCTGGACGCCCTCGACGGCGCCCACGTCCGTCAGGTGCGCAAGGATTGCGCGTCCGTCATCCTCTGGTGCGCCGAGAAGGCCACCTGGATGGCCGGCGAAGGCATCCAGATCTTCGGCGGCAACGGCTACATCAACGAGTACCCGCTGGGCCGCCTCTGGCGTGACGCGAAGCTCTACGAAATCGGCGCGGGCACGTCCGAGATCCGGCGCATGCTGATCGGCCGGGAACTGTTCGCCGAAACGATGTGAGGCCTTCGCGGTTGCGACAGGCGCGTGTCGGTCCGTAACCGCGACAATCCACGTCCATGAGCACGACGAACGAACTGCAAGACCTGCTGGACAACAACAAGCGCTGGGCCACCGCGACTGAGGAACAGTCGCCCGGCTTCTTCTCGCGCTTGCTGAAGCAGCAGACGCCGCAATACCTCTGGATCGGCTGCGCCGACAGCCGCGTCCCGGCCAACGAGCTGGTGGACCTGCTGCCGGGCGAGCTCTTCGTCCACCGCAACGTCGCGAACGTCGTGGTCCATTCGGACTTGAACTGCCTGTCCGTCATGCAGTTCGCCGTGGACCAGCTGAAGGTCCAGCACATCATCATCGTCGGCCACAGCAACTGCGGCGGCGTGCGCGCCGCGCTGGAGGACCTGCGCGTCGGCCTGGTGGACAACTGGCTGCGTCACGTCCAGGACGTGCGCAACCACCATCAGGAATGGCTGGACCAGGTCGTGCCCGACCAGCGCGCCAACGCACTTTGCGAGCTGAACGTGCTGGAGCAGGCCCGCAACGCCTGCCAGACGACCGTGGTCCAGGACGCCTGGGCGCGCGGTCAGGAAGTCGCCGTGCACGGCTGGGTCTACGGCCTGCACAACGGTCTGCTGAAGGACCTGAGCATCACCGTCGGCAAAGCCGAGGACGTCGGCCCCGCCTACCGCAGCGCGCTCGAGGCGCTGCACCGTCGCTACGAGGCGGCCATGGGCCGCTGAGCCCGCGCGGCCTCCGAGCGGACCCAGCGATCACGACCGGGACGGAGCAAGACACCGATGTTCCCTCACGAGCTCAACGATCCGCGGGCCTTCGAGATCGCGCAGGCGATGCTCGAAGGCTTCGACAAGCATTACCGTCTGTTCCGCGCGGCGTCCGCGACCGCCAAGCAGCGTTTCGAGCAGGCCGACTGGCACGGCCAGCAGTTCGCGCAGCGCGAGCGCATCGAGTTCTACGACCTGCGCGTCGACGAGGCCGTCCTCGAGCTGGAACAGCGCTTCAAGACCAGCGCGCTGCCCAGCGAGGTGTGGCAGCAGGTCAAGCTGCACTACATCGGGCTGCTGACCAAGCACCTGCGGCCGGAGCTTGCCGAGACCTTCTTCAACTCGGTCACGACGCGCATCCTCCACCACAGCTACTTCCACAACGAGTTCATCTTCGTCCGGCCGGCGATCTCCACCGAGTTCATCGAGAACGAGGAACCCGCCGCGCAACCGACCTACCGCTGCTACTACCCCTCGCAGGACACGCTGCGCGACACCTTCATGCGTTTCGTCTGGAACTTCCAGCTGGCGCTGGAGTTCGAGGACCTCGGCCGCGACATCGACCTGGTGCTGAAGGCCGTCGGCGAGGAGCTCGGCGCCTTCCGCTGGCGGACCAACTTCCAGGTGCAGGTGCTGTCCTCGCTGTTCTTCCGCAACAAGGGCGCGTACATCGTCGGCAAGATCATCAACGGCTTCACCGAGACGCCGTTCGCACTGCCGATCCTGCACAAGGAAACGAGCGACAGTGAGATCGATCGGAAGGCGGAACGCCAGCTCTACATCGATGCCGCGCTCTTCGGCGAAGACGAACTGCAGATGCTGTTCAGCTTCGCGCGGGCCTACTTCCTCGTCGACATGGAAGTCCCCAGTGCCTACGTGCAGTTCCTGCGCTCGCTGATGCCGCGCAAGCCGCGCTCAGAGATCTACGCGACGCTGGGGCTGCAGAAGCAGGGGAAGAACCTCTTCTACCGGGACTTCCTCAACCACCTGCGCCACAGCAGCGACAAGTTCCGCATCGCACCCGGCATCAAGGGCATGGTGATGCTGGTCTTCGACCTGCCGTCCTACCCGTTCGTGTTCAAGGTCATCAAGGACTTCTACCCGCCGCAGAAGGACACGACGCGCGAGCAGATCCAGTCCAAGTACCTGCTGGTGAAGCAGCACGACCGCGTCGGGCGCATGGCCGACACGTTGGAGTACACGCGAGTCGCATTCCCGCGCCACCGCTTCGAGGACGAGCTGGTCGCCGAGCTGAAGCACTTCTGCCCCTCGCTGCTGGAGGAGACCGGCGACGATCTCGTCATCAAGCACCTCTACATCGAGCGCCGCATGGTGCCGCTCAACATCTACCTGCAGGAAGCCTCGCCGGCGCAGCTGGCGCACGCGGTGGTCGAGTACGGCAACGCGATCAAGGATCTGGTGGCGGCCAACATCTTCCCCGGCGACATGCTGTGGAAGAACTTCGGCGTGACGCGCCACGGCAAGGTCGTGTTCTACGACTACGACGAGATCGAGTACCTGACCGACTGCAACTTCCGCAAGGTCCCCGAGGCCCGCAACGAGGAAGACGAGATGTCGGGCGAGGTCTGGTACACGGTCAACAAGCACGACGTGTTCCCCGAGACCTTCGGACCCTTCCTGCTCGGCCATCCGGGCGTGCGCGACGTCTTCATGGCGCACCACGCCGACCTGCTGGATCCCGCGTTCTGGCAGACCCACAAGGAACGCATCCTGGCGGGGCACGTCGAGGACGTCTTCCCGTACGACCCGCACAAGCGCTTCCACGTCCGCGACGTCGCGCCGGCCCTGAAGGTGCCGGAGCCGCAGGACCGCGAGCTCCCCATTCATTGACGAACACCCTGATTTCTTAGAAGGAGACCCTCATGTCCGATTCCATCGTCATCGTTTCCGCCGCCCGCACGCCGATCGGCGGCCTGCTGGGCGACTTCGCCGGCCTGGCCGCGTGGGAGCTGGGCGCCGTCGCCATCAAGGCGGCCGTCGAGCGCGCCGGCATCCCGGCCGACTCGATCGAGGAAGCCTTCCTCGGCAACTGCCTGATGGCCGGCCAGGGCCAGGCCCCGGCGCGCCAGGCCGTGTTGAAGGCGGGCCTGCCGCAATCGGTGGGCGCGGTGACGCTGTCCAAGATGTGCGGCGCCGGCATGCGCGCGACGATGTTCGCGCATGACACGCTGAAGGCCGAAAGCGCCGACATCCTGATCGCCGGCGGCATGGAGTCCATGACCAACGCGCCGCACCTGATGTTCGCGCGCAAGGGCGTGAAGTACGGCGCCGCGCAGATGTACGACCACATGGCGCTGGACGGTCTGGAAGACGCGTACGAGCGCGGCAAGGCCATGGGTGTCTTCGCCGAGCAGTGCGTCGACAAGTACGCCTTCACGCGCGAAGCGCAGGACCAGTTCGCGATCTCGTCGACGGAGCGTTCCAAGCGCGCCAACGAGGACGGCAGCTTCGCCTGGGAGATCGCGCCGGTGACGATCGCCGGCCGGGGCGGCGACACGGTCATCTCTCGCGACGAGCAGCCCTTCAAGGCCAAGCTCGACAAGATCCCGACGCTGAAGCCGGCGTTCAAGAAGGACGGCTCGATCACGGCGGCGACCTCGTCGTCGATCTCCGACGGCGCCGCCGCGATGGTGCTGATGCGCGAGTCCACCGCCAGCAAGCTGGGCGTGAAGCCGATCGCCCGCATCGTCGGCACGGCGGTGCACGCCAACGCGCCGGAGTGGTTCACGACCGCGCCGGTCGGCGCGATCCAGAAGCTGCTGGCCAAGAACCAGTGGGACGCGAAGAGCGTCGACCTGTGGGAAGTCAACGAGGCCTTCGCCGCGGTGACGATGGCCGCGATGGCCGAGTTCAAGCTGCCGCACGAGATCGTCAACGTCAACGGTGGCGCCGTGGCGCTGGGTCACCCGATCGGCGCGTCGGGCGCCCGCATCCTCGTCACGCTGCTGGGCGCACTGAAGCACCGCAACCTGAAGCGCGGCGTCGCGGCGCTGTGCATCGGCGGCGGCGAAGCGACCGCCGTCGGCGTCGAGCTGATCTGAGGACGGACCGGATGACGCAGGTTCTCATCATCGGCGCGTCGCGGGGCATCGGCCTCGAGCTCGTGAAGCAGCACCGTGAGCGCGGCGACACCGTCGTCGCGACCGCGCGCGACGACGCCAGCCTCGAGAAGCTGAAGGCGCTCGGCGCCACGGCGATCAAGCTCGAGGTGTCCGACGTGGTCAGCATCGCCGGCCTGGCCTGGCAGCTTGACGGCTACCAGTTCAACCGCGTCCTGTACGTCGCCGGCCTCTACGGCCCGAAGACGATCGGCCTGCAGCCGCCGAGCGCGGCCGACTTCGACGCCGTCATGCACACCAACGTGCTGGGCCCGATGCGCGTGCTGCCGCAGCTGCTGGACGCGCTCGCGCCGGACGCGCGCATCGGCATCCTGTCCTCGCGGATGGGATCGATGACGCTGCGCGCGAACTCGGCCGGCTGGGTCTACCGCGCGTCGAAGGCGGCAGTGAACTCGGTGATGAAGGACCTGTCGCTGACGCTCGAGGGCCGCGCGATCTGCGTGAGCCTGCATCCGGGCTGGGTCAAGACCGACATGGGCGGGCAGGAGGCCGACATCGACGTCGCCACCAGTGCCTCCAGCCTGCGCGCCGTGCTCGACGGACTGAAGACGGCCGACAACGGCGGGTTCTTCAACTACGACGGCAGTCCGCTGCCCTGGTAACGCGCTGGTTGACTGCGGCGGCCGCTGGCCCTCACCCCCGCCCTCTCCCGCAAGCGGGAGAGGGAGCGAGAGTGCACCGAACTGACCGGGAGACATCCGCGCCGCCTTCTTTCTCTCTCTCCAGCTTGCGGGAGAGGGCAGGGGTGAGGGCTGCGGTCGTCCGATACTTGCTGACCGCAGATCAAGATTCAGGGAGATAACGATGAAGCGGTGGGCTCGGGTGACGCTGAAGATCCTGGGCGGACTGCTGCTCGGCGTGGTCACGCTCGCGGCGGCCTGGGCAGCGTTCAACAACCGCCTGGTCGACGACGCGCCGCGTCCGGTGCCGGAGGCGTTGCGCGTGCCGGCGATGACGCTGCCGGCGGAACGCAACGCGTTCTTCGGATTGATGGGCCTAGGCATGGCGGGCGATGACCCGCAGGCGGAGGGGCAACGTCGTTGGGCCGTGATCGATGAGGGGCGCATCCCCCCGCAGGAGCTGACATCGCCCCGCAGTTGGCCTTCGACCGCGAGCGCCGCCGGCAAAGCCTGGCAATGCGATGCGCAGACGCAAGGCTGTATCGAGGTGTGGGCGAGGAACGCAGAGGGCCTGCGCACGCTGATGGAGGCGCACGGCGACATCGGTCGTCGCTGCGAAGCGGTGGCCCGTCCGGGCATGGCCGTGGAAGAACCCACGCTGACACTTCGCGAGCCGTTGAAGATCGCGGGCGACAGCTATATCCGCCGCGGGATGATCTTTCACGCATTGCCGCCGCTGAACTGCCAGCGCTGGTTGCAGATCCGCGCGGCGCTCGCAGGGCTGCAGGGCGACGAGGCTGGCATGCTTGGCTTCGCACGCCAGGCCGATGCCCTGACCACCGCGATGCTCCAGGGCTCGCGCTCGCTGATCCAGGTGCAGATCGCGTCAGTGATGGCGCGCCGGCATTGGCGCGTCATGACGGACCTGGTCGCCCGCCATCCTGACAGCGCGCCGGCATTGCGCGCGATGGTGGCTCCGTTGCCGGCACAGGCACTGGATGCTTCCACCTGGATCCGGACAGAGTCGCAGTACGGTCGCGAGACCATCCGGGAGGCGTACTGCCTCGGGGGCTCGGTCGATCCGCAGATGGAAGAGCCGGAAACGCCCCTCGTCTGCGAGCCTCGCTTCTTCGCCATGCCCAACGCGACGCAGCACCTAATGGACGAGACGTGGATGCGCGCGCAGGCGATGGCCTCCTCCGGTCCGCTGGACCTGCTGTCCTGGGAACCGCAGCTGCCCTCGCGCTGGTGGTTCGGTGCCCCCTGGCGCAACTCGGTCGGCGGCCTGCTGGTCTCGGTCAGCGAACCCGCCTACGTCATCTACTTCCGCAAGCAGGCCTCGCTGCTGCTGCTCAACGAGGCCGCCCGCCTCGCGCTGGCCGCCAGCGCCGTCGATCCCGCGAAACGCGCGGCCTGGCTGTCTCAACAAGCGATGGACGCCCGCCTGCGCGAGCGCCTCGCAATCGACGGCGACCATGTCGTCGCCCGCGTCTGGGAGCCCGTGTCCAGCCAGGACACGCTCCGCTACCGCATTCCCCCCGGCGCCACGAGCGCCGCCACTGTCACGGGGTCCAACCCGGATCCCTCTCCGTCCAAGAGCTGACCATGCTGCTTTCCGAAGACCACCGCGCCGTGCAGGACGCCGTCCGCGCCTACGTGCAAGATCAGATCGCGCCGAAGGCGGCCGCGTGGGACAAGTCCCACCAGTTCCCCGCCGAGGAACTCAAGGGCCTGGCCGCGCTCGGCTGCTACGGCGTGGCCGTGCCGGCCGAGTACGACGGCGCGGGCCTGGACTACCTCGCGCTGGCCATCATCCTGGAGGAGATCGGCGCCGGCGACGGCGCGACCTCCACGGTCGTGAGCGTCAACAACTGCCCCGTGTGCAGCATCCTGATGGCCTTCGGCAACGAGGACCAGAAGCAGCGCTTCCTCAAGCCGCTGGCGCGTGGCGACATGCTGGGCGCGTTCTGCCTGACCGAGCCGCATGTGGGTTCCGAAGCCGGCGGTCTGAAGACGACGGCCGTCCTCGATGGCGACGCGTACGTCCTCAACGGCGTCAAGCAGTTCATCACCAGCGGCAAGAACGGCGACGTCGCCATCGTCATGGCGGTGACCGACAAGGCCGCGGGGAAGAAGGGCATCTCGGCCTTCCTGGTTCCGACGAACACGCCCGGCTACGTCGTGGCGCGCATCGAGGACAAGATGGGCCAGCACGCCAGCGACACGGCGCAGATCCTGTTCGAGAACTGCCGCGTGCCCGTCGCCAACCGCATCGGTGACGAAGGGCAGGGGCTGAAGATCGCGCTGTCGGGGCTGGAAGGCGGCCGCATCGGCATCGCGTCGCAGTCGGTGGGCATGGCCCGCGCGGCCTTCGAGGCGGCGCTGCGCTACAGCAAGGAACGCGTCGCCTTCGGCGTGCCGATCTTCGAGCACCAGGCGATGCAGCACAAGCTCGCCGACATGGCCACGCAGATCGAGGCCGCGCGCCAGCTGATCTGGCACGCCGCCGCGCTGAAGGACGCCGGCCAGCCCTGCCTGAAGGAGGCGGCGATGGCCAAGCTCTTCGCCAGCGAGATGGCGGAGCGCGTCTGCTCCGCCGCGATCCAGGTCCACGGCGGCTACGGCTACGTCAGCGATTTCCCGGTCGAGCGGATCTACCGCGACGTCCGCGTCACGCAGATCTACGAGGGTACGTCCGAGGTGCAGAAGATCCTGATCGGCCGCGCGCTGGTCTGAGCCTTCTGAACGACCGGCCGATCCGCCAGCCGGTCAGCGCCGGCGCCGCGATGGCGGCGCCGCGCGCACGCTCATTCGCTTTCCTGGACCAGGCGCGCGTTGAGCGCCTGCACCGGTCTCGCGTTCTTGCCGACCAGCTTGCGGAACGCGGCGATCTGGCGGGACGACAGCGTCACCGGCTCCTTCAGCACCATCCAGTGCACGCCTTCCGAGCAGGGCGGCGTGGTCAGCGAACCGGCGAAGTCGTAGTAGCCCAGCGACTTCGGCAGCAGGGCGGCCAGGTCCAGCGACAGCTCGTCCACGGTGATCTTCTCGCCCACGCGCGGCAGGTGCCGGAACACCGGTTCCCACGCCGCGTTCGCGCGTCCTACGCGGATCAGCACCGCCACCACGCCGAGTTCCCCCGCCGCGTTCTTGTGGACGAAGTGGGCCACCATCGGCTCCGACTTGCCGTTGATGTGTTCCTCGCTGGGCGTGTGGAAGTGGAACTGCAGCAGTTCGTAGGTCTGGCCGCCAACCGCCAGCGTGTTGCCGGCGGGCAGGTTCACCTGCACCGTGTGGCCGTTGTTCCAGATCGTCGGCGCGGCGCTGCCGTAATGGAAGTCGAGGGCGGGCAGCGCGGCCTTCACCGTCTTGACGATGTTGATCGGGCTCTGCCGATGGCCCGAGGCGCAGGCGGCGAACGACGGATCGATTTCGCCCCAATGCGTGGCGCCGTTGGCGCCGGTGTACTCCCAGTGCGATGCCGCGGCGGCCGGCAATGCGGAGGACAGGAGTCCGACCGACAGGGCGGCGAACAGGAAACGTGCGTGATGGGTCATGGGATTCTCGAATGACGCTGAGCGGGACCGGATCAGTGGGCAAACCGTGGCAGCCTGGCGTTCGCCATGTGATCAAGACGTCATGAAAGCGTGAATCCGACGACTTCCTGCGACGCCTCATTCACGCAGCCGAACCGCTTGCCGGCGCCGAGTGACGCACGGCGGGCTCGGCGTTTTCCCGCATCCCTCTTCCGATGGCTTGCCTGCACGGGACGAGGGACGTAGATTGCGGCGCGCTGGCGACAAGACCTGACCCCTGACGGACATCAGGCATCGCCTTCGATCAGGGAGAAGTTCATGTTGTCGACGATCCGGCGGCGTCTGCCCGCCATGGGACCTCTTTTTTCGCCGATGCCGGCACTGCTGGGAGCGATCGTGTTGTCGGGCTGCGGCGGCAGTCCGTCCGACGATTCGCCCAAGGACATGTACGCATTGAGCCAGTCCAGCGTGAGCTGTGACGCGGCACCGGCAACCGTCTGCGAGGACGTGAAGCTCTACGCGACGCCGATCAACGGCACGACGAGCGATTTCCGGCCCGGCTGGTCGGAGCGTGCGTCGGACACGCGTTACCAGGCCATCGACCACGTCTACCGCGACCTGCAGCCCGACGGGCGCTGGCAGCTGAGCGTCGGATTCGCGACGGGTCTCAAGGCCGGCACCTACACGGGCACGATCGAGTTCGGCACGAACCCGGTCGGCGACATCCTGGTGCCGCTGCCCAAGAACAGCCGGACGGTGAGTTTCAGCTACCGGCTGGTCGTGGCGGGCGATTCGATCTCGCGTCCGCTGCAGGCGGTGCCGGGCGCGGGAGACTGGAACGGATGGGGCGGCAACGCGGCCCGGACCGGCTTCGTCGGCGTCACCGTCGATCCGGCCCGGATCAAGCCGCGCTGGTCGCGCCCGCTGGCCGGACTGGCCGTCGATCCTTTGCCGGCGCCCGTGCTGACGCAGGGTCAGGTCGTGCTGCCCGGCCTGCAGCTGGAGGACGCGATGGTCGGGGACACCCTGACCGTGCTGTCCGAAGCCGACGGCACCCGCGTCTGGGGCGGTTCGCCGATCGGCAAGCCGGACCGCGTGCTGCCGGCGGGCGACCGGCTGGTGGTGGCGGGCGCGGCATCCGCCGACGGCAAGACCACGGCGATGACGGTGCTGGCGCGCCAGGACGGCGCCGTGCGCAGCCAGCTGTCGCTGGATACCGTCGACATGACCGACACCTGGGCCCTCAGCGGTGACACGCTGGTGCTGCCGGACCTGCGCGGCGAGGCCGTCGTCGCGCGCAGTCTGGCCGATCTCAATACGGTGCTGTGGAGCGCCTCCGCCTACACGACGCCGGTGGGCTCCGGCGGGCTGCAGCGCTGGGGCGCCACCATCGGCAACGGGCTGGCCTACGTCAACGTCGGCGGCCGTCTGCGCGGTCTGGCGCTGACCGACGGCACGCGAGGTGTCGACATCGCCGTGCCCGCGAAGGCGCCGACGCTGCTGCTGGGCACGGCGCTGAACCAGGTGCCGGTGCTGGCCGATGCCACCACGGCGGTGGTGATCACGCACCGCGAACTGCGCTCCGGGGAAGGGCGCGACAACCAGCTGAGCGTGGTGGATCTGGCGAGCGGGCAGGTGCGATGGACGGCGTCCGGCCGCTTCATGGACCTGCCGGTGACCGCGGGCGGCGTCGTCTATGCGTCCAACCAGGCGACCAAGGCCGTGGAGGCCCGCAGTCTGGCGGACGGCAGCCTGCTGTGGTCCTGGACGATGGAGTCCGGCGACGAGTATTTCCAGCGCCAGATGGTGCTGACCAACGGCCACCTTTTCGTGTCGACCAACCGTCAGGTCGTGGCGGTCGATCTGGTGACGCATCAGGCCGTCTGGCGCTACGCGTCGGCGGGGCGTCTGGGCATGTCGGCCAACGGCACCTTGATGATGTTGCTGGATCGCGGCAGCGGCAAGGCGATGCTGGTGACCTTCGACGTCCGCTGAGCGCCGGCAGAATTTCGCGACCCCGTCCGGTGTGGCGCTTGGGAGTTTCCCCAGGCTTCCCCCTTTGGCGGGTATGTGCGGCCACGCGGAACTGCTAGCCTGCGCCCGCCCGGGGAGCACGATGCGGTCATGAGCCGCGTCGCCCTCGACCATCAGTCATTCAGGGAGAGAAGATGAACAGGTTGCCTGGACGGCCGCGCGCCGTCGGATGGAAAGTCATGGCCTCGACGGGGCCGACGGCCGCGCTGGCCACCGCGGCGGCGCTGCTGCTGGCGGGTTGCAGCGGATCGAGCGGCGGCAACCAGGTGGAGGACATCCCGGCCTTCACGCTGGACAAGGACACGGTCGACTGCAAGGCGGCGCCCGATGGCAGCTGCGATCAGATCACCGTCTACGCCACGCCGGTGCACATGGAGCGGCGCGACAAGAGCCCCCTGCTCATCGCGCGCTCGGTGGACGGCGCACCCGGCATCCCCTTGGAATTCTCGTCGCGCCCGACCCAGTTGCCGGATGGCCGCTGGCAACTGGTGGTGCACCTGAATCCCGACCGCCCCGCGGGCGTCTACGTCGGGGCCCTGCACGTGGACCTGGACGCGGTCGCGCCGGAGGGCAAGCAGTACCGGGGCGCGCGGCTGAGTTACCGGCTGGAGGTGTCCGCCCTGACCGCGTCGACCACGCCGCTGCCGGCGGTCGTCCCGGGCGCGGCGCCGTGGACCGAGGCCCCCGCGGGCGCGACGCGCAGCGGCTACGTGCCGGTGTCGTTGGATGTGTCCAAGTTTTCGCGCCGCTGGAAGACCTGGGTGCTCGGCGGCACCGACCTGACGGGGCCGGGCGTGCCGGCGTTGATCGACGGCCAGATCCTAGTGCCGCAGGCGCGCGCCTTCGGGTCGGCCCCGGGCCCGAACGCCCTGGCCCTGTCCGAACAGGACGGCAAGCCGCAATGGTCGGTCACGATCCCCGGCGAACGCCTGACGGGTGTGATCGCTGCGGGCGACCGCGCCATCTGGTCGTCCGTGCAGTCGACGACGCCGCAGTACGTCTACAACGCCTATCTGACGAACCGGTCTGCCGGCACGCAGCTCGGGTCGCGTCCGCTCACGGATCCGAACGATCCCAAGTTCTGGCTGATGACCGGTAACACGCTGTACCTGCCCGACCGGAGCAAGGGCCAGATGACGGCGCTCAACCTCGACGATCTGCAGACACGCTGGACGGTGACCGCGGAACCTTCACCGGCCAGCCTGTTGCCGGTGCATGGGTATTTCGGCGCGACGCTGGCCGACGGGGTGGTGTACACGCACTCGGGCATCAACTTCCGCGCTTTCCGCGACAGCGACGGCGGTCAGCTCTACGACGTGCCGGCGGACGGCGGGCAGACGCTGCCCTTGAAGCTCTACGAGAGCCAGACCCCGGTGATCGCCGACGCGAACACCGTGCTCGCGATGGATCGTCCGCGCTATGTGCAGCCGGATGCGGTGGTGAATGCCGGCATCCAGGCGCTGTCGCGGTCCGACGGCTCGGTGCGCTGGACCGTGCGTCAGCCGTTCCGCGGCCTGCCGGTCACCGCCAACGGTGTGCTGTACGCGGCCAACCAGGGCAACCGGACGATCGAGGCGCGCAGCGTCGCTGACGGCTCGGTGCTGTGGTCCTGGCCGATGGACGCGGGCGACACCTCCTGGCAGCTGACGATGGTGCTGACGGACACCCACCTGTTCGTGTCCACCGACCAGCGCACCATCGCCATCGATCTGGCGACGCACCAGGCGGTGTGGCGCCATGCGCAGGGCGGCTGGCTGGGCATGACGCAACGCGGCACGCTGATGATCATGGCGCCGAACTTCGGCACGGCGAGTGCGCCCACGTCGCTGACGGCGATCGACCTGCGCTGAGCGCACGGCGATGCCGCCGCGCTGGCGACGGACGCGCACAAAGAGAACGAGTGCCTCACGCGGCGGCGTGGGCACTCGTCGAGGCCATTCGCTCGAATCACTCTTCGTCGATGTGCAACCCGGATTGCCAAACCGGCAGCGCGGCCTCAAACATCGACGGCGCGCTTCCCAGCGCTTTCGGGTCCCGGACCAGCTTGATCCACGTCAAGGTGTCGTGGTGACTGCCTGGCAGCAGGTCGCGGCTGCGTTCCTGCATCAGCCAGCTGTGCAGCGCGGCGTACTGGTCGGGGTGGCGCTGTGCGGTCCAGCCCAGCGCGACGAGATCGCCGTAGCCCTCCTCACGGCGCACCGACTTCATCGACAGATAGGCGCGTTGCAGGTCCGGGCTCAGACCCTCCGGCACCGGCGTGGTCGAGAAACCCGCCGGCAAGTGGAACCAGGCGCCGTCCAGGTAGCGGCGGCAATGGCCGAGTTCATGCGCCGCCATCAGTTCGAGCGCGCTGTCCTCCAGGCCCGCCGGCAGGCGCTGCGTCGTCGCTTCGCCCTCCGGATTGCCGCGCAGGCTCAGCACGAACTTGCAGCGGCCGTCCTTGAAGCCCAGCGCCAGCGGCGCGGCCTCGGGCGCGTCCTGCGGCTGCACCACCACGTCGACCGGCATGCCCGCGGTCCGCGCGTGCTGCAGCACCGGGGTCATGCCCGCGATCCAGCGCTGTTCCAGCGGCGTCAGGCCGGCGGCGTGAGCGGTCGTCGAAACGACGGTGAGGGCGGCGGCGAGCGCGGCAAGCGCGGCGAAAGACTTCTTCATCACGACTCGGGTCCTGCAGGCAAGAAAGCAGAACACCGATGGTGAAGGGACGTGCGGCGCTTGTGAGCGCCGGGTGCCGCGCGTGAGACCGGGTGGCGTGAAAGGCTGCCGCTTGAACGCGGCGAGTTGTCAATCGGACGCCGTGCGTTGTCGGTGGTGCGTCGAGCCTCGGGCGCCGGGCGCCGGGCGCTCAGCCCAGCGCCGTGTCCAGCACCATCATCAGCGCGAAGCCGAGCATCAGCCCCTGCGTCGCCCAGCGCTCATGGCCCTTGCGGTGCGACTCGGGAATGATCTCGTGGCTGATGACGAACAGCATCGCGCCCGCCGCGAAACCGAGGCCCCAGGGCAGCAGCAGCGGCCATGCGGACACCACCCAGGCGCCCAGCACCGCGCCGACCGGCTCGACCAGCCCCGACGCCGCGCCCAGCAGCAGCGCCTTGCGCCGCGAGTAGCCCACCGCCATCAGCGCCACCGCGATGACGAAGCCCTCGGGCAGGTCCTGGATCGCGATGGCCAGGCTCAGGCTGGCCGCCGCGACCGGATCGTTGGCCGCGAAGGCCACGCCGATCGCCAGGCCCTCGGGCAGGTTGTGCAGCGTGACCGCGATCACGAACAGCGTCGTGCGCCGCAGCCGCGTCGGGTCCATGCCTTCGCGACCCTTGATGAAGTGCTCGTGCGGCAGCCAGCGGTCCATCGCCATCAGCGCCCACGCGCCGAGCAGCACCGCCAGCGCGACCTGCATCGCGGCCCCGGTCGGCGTCGAATGCGCGCGCGCGGCCTCGAGGCCGGGAATGATCAGCGAGAACGAGCAGGCCGCCAGCATCACGCCGGCGCCGAAACCCATCAGCGCGTCCTGCCCGCGCGCGGACAGGCTGCGTGTGCCCAATGCGGGCAGCGTACCGAAGGCCGTCGCCGCGGCGGCGAGCAGGCCCGCCTGCAGCGCCATCGCGATCACCGAGCCATGACCGACGCCGCCGGCCGGCTTGATCCACATCCAGCCCTGCTGCAGCAGCAGGACCGCGCCGATCAGGAGAATCGCGCAACCGAAGGCCTGGCGCAGCCGGTGCCGGCGCGCCAGGGTCCTGTCGTGGGGGGTGATCGCGTCAGAGTCCGCCATCGGTGAGCTTCGCGGGATCCAGCATCTGCTGGAGGGTGGCGCGATCGAAGTCGGTCATCTCCTCGGCCACGTCGAGGATGGGCCGCTTCTCCGCATAGGCGCGCTTGGCGATCGCCGCCGCCTTCAGGTAGCCGATCTCGCGGTTCAGCGCGGTGACCAGGATCGGGTTGCGCGCCAGTGCGTGCTGCAGCCCGTCGGTGTTGACCTTGAAGTCGCGGATCGCCTGCTCGGCCAGCGCCTTGGACGCCGCCGTCAGCAGCGCCAGGCTGTCCAGCAGGTTGGTCGCGATCAGCGGCAGCATCACGTTGAGCTGGAAGTTGCCCGACTGGCCGGCGATCGTGATCGCCGCGTCATGGCCGATGACCTGCGCGCAGACCATGGTCACCGCCTCCGGGATCACCGGATTCACCTTGCCCGGCATGATCGACGAGCCCGGCTGCAGCGCGTGCAGCTCGATCTCCGCGAGGCCCGCCAGCGGGCCGGAGTTCATCCAGCGCAGGTCGTTGGCGATCTTCATCAGCGACACGGCCAGGCCCTTCAGCGCACCCGACAGGGCCACCGCCGTGTCCTGCGCCGACAGCGCGGCGAAGAAGTCCGGCGCCGGGCGGAAGCTCAGGCCGGTCAACTTGGAGAGCTCCTCGGCGAAGCGCTGCGCGAAGTCCGGATGCGCGTTGATGCCGGTGCCCACCGCGGTGCCGCCCTGCGCGAGTTCGCACACCGACGGCAGCAGCGCGCGCAGCTGCGCGCGGCGCGCGTCGATCTGCGCGGCCCAACCGCCGAGTTCCTGGCCCAGGCGCAGCGGCATCGCGTCCATCAGGTGGGTGCGGCCGGTCTTCACGTGGTGGCCGACGCTCTGGATCTTCTCCTGCAGCGTCTGCACCAGCAGGTCCAGCGCCGGCAGCAGCTCGCCCTGCAGCGCCTGCGCGGCGCTGATGTGCAGCACCGTCGGGATCGAGTCGTTGCTGCTCTGGCCGGCGTTGACGTGGTCGTTCGGGTTGACCGTGACCGGGTTCGCCACGCCGCTGCCGATCAGCCGCGTGGCCACGGTGGCGATCACCTCGTTGGCGTTCATGTTGGAACTGGTGCCCGAGCCGGTCTGGAAGATCTCCACCGGGAAGTGGCTCATCAGCGCCGGGTCCTGCAGCAGCTGCGTCGCGGCGCGGTCGATGGCCTGGCCGATGTCGGCCGGGACCTGCTCGAGCGCGATGTTGGCGCGTGCCGCGGCGGCCTTCTGCAGCACCAGCGCGCGCACGAAGCGCTCGGGCATCGGCTGGCGGCTGATGGCGAAGTTCTCGACCGCGCGTTGCGTCTGCGCGCCGTACAACGCGTCGACGGGGACGGCGACTTCGCCCATGGAGTCGCGTTCGATGCGGGTCGCCTTGGTGGCCTTGGTCATGGGGATGCTTCTTTCCTGGTCATTCCTGGAGGGGGCTGCGGCTCAGACGCCAATGGAAGCGCTGCAGGCGCGCGACGAGGGCGGCGTCGCCCTGGGCGTCGGCCAGCCGGTGCAGCGCCGCCAGCGGACGGTTGAGCTGATCCAGGCAGGCACATCGCCAATGCCAGGGTAGCAGCGTGTTGTGAGCGGCGCCGTACAGCAGCCGGAGGGCCTGTTCGTGAGCGGGGATCGCCGCGAGGACGCCGGCGTCGACCAGCTGTTCCAGCGCCAGCTGGTGCCGCCTCAGCAGCGCCGGTTCGTCGGGGGCGAGGCCGCAGGTGATCTTCAACGCCATCCAGCGCAGGCATTCCACGCTCGGATGATCGGCGGCGGCGCATCCCCCGTCGACCGCCATCGGAGCGGCACGCGTCTCCCCCGCGGGAGGGAGCCCCGTCGCGGAGGCGGACGCGGAGACGGACGGGCCGCGCGGCGCGGGCGAGTGGGAAGGCAGCAAGGGCATGGCGAGTCCTGACGATCGAGGCGTGAACCGCGGAACACCGGAGAACACCGGCGAACACCGGGAAACACGGGCGGACACGGGCTGGCAGGGACGCTTGCTGTGGCGGAACGGGAAGGGGGATCTGGCAAGACCGGCGCCCGACGCAAAGGCAAAAAGAAAAGAGAGGTCGAGCCGCGAAACGATGCCGATCGATTCGCGGCGCAACCTCTCTGCAATTTGCATTGGTCGCGCGGGGTCGGAACCCGCAGGAGTCTTCTCGTTTGTGGTTGATCCTAGATGAGAATTGCTCTCATCTGCAAGCCCTGTGGAGGGAAGCGCTTGCCGGGTCTGGGGGCTTTGGGCGAAGGAGCGTCAGATCAGCCGAAGGTCCTTGGGACGGACGCCGGGGAAGACGCGGGTCAGGGCCTCGTTGGACAGGCCGAACTGGCGCTGCCACAGGCCGCCCAGCACGGCGCGGTAGTCGTTGAGCACCGGGTAGTCGCGGTTCTGGAACAGCGAGGTCGCCGTCAGCGCGATCTGGTCGCCGGCCACCGGACCGCCGGACGCGAGACCGCCGCCCAGCAGCCAGTACACGCTGCCGTGACCGTGGTCGGTGCCGCGGTTGCCGTTCTCGCGGAAGGTGCGGCCGAACTCGCTGATCACCATCACGGTGGTCTGGCGCCACAGGTCCGGCCCGAGTTCGTCGGCGATGCCCGCCAGGCCGCGGCCGACTTCCTCGAAGCGGTTGGCCAACTGGCCGGTCGCGCCGCCCTGGTTGACGTGCGTGTCCCAGCCGCCGACGTCGATGAAGCCGAGGCTGAAACGCCCCCGCATCAGCGTCGCGATGCGGCGCGCCTCCAGCTCGAATCCCTTGGCGGGAATCGCGTTGCGGCCGGCGGCGTCGGTCATCGTCTTCATCCGGTCGGGGGACAGGTCGCGCGCGAGTTCCTCGCGGAGCGCGAGCCCTTCCTCCACCGAAGCGCCGAGGCTCTGGCCCTGGTACATGCTCGCGATCAGCGCGCGGTTCTTCGCGTCGACGGCGGGGCGCGCGGTCTCGCGCAGGCCAGCGTTGGCGATACGCACCGGACCGCGGAAGGCGATCGGCAACTGGTCCGTGAACGACAGCGCCTGCTGCGCATCCAGCTCGGCCGCCAGACGATTCAGGAAGCCGGAGTTGTAGTCGCGCGAACCGCCTACCGGCTGTCCGAGTTCGATGCTGTCCTGCGTCTCGAAGTGGCTGCGCGAGAGGTCCTCGGTGCCGGCGAACGGGAGGAATCGCGCCTGGCCCGCCTGCGCCAGCGGGAACACGCTGTTGCGCAGGGCAGGGTGCAGGCCCCAGTCGGCGTTCAGCGCAAGCGCCGAGGCCGCGTCCGTTGGCGATGGTCTCGCGATCGCGATGCGCGGGCGCTGCTCGTAATAGAAGCTGCCGCTGGTGGGGATCAGCAGGTTGGTGGCGTCGTAGCCGCCGCGCAGGAACACCAGCAGGAAGCGCGGCCTGTCCGCGCCCGCTGCGAACAGCCGCGCGCCGGACATCGCCAACGGTGCCGCGGCGAGCGTTTGCAGGAGGTGACGTCGTTGCATGGTCAACGGCTCCGGTCAGCGATACATGAAGTCAGGACTGGAGAGCCACAGCGTCAGCCATTGCTGCGGCGTCGTGGTCTGGGCGAGCGCCGTGCGCGTCGCCGGTGCGAGCGTCGGCTCGACGCGCGCACGCAGCGGCTGCAGGTCCGGCAGCGGGACCGGCGTGTTCGTGCCCTCGGGCCGGTACAGCGCCACCGCGCCGCCGCCGATCTGGCGCGCGACCTCGAATCTCAAGGTCATCTGCCCCGGGCTGTTCCAGGCGTCCGCCGTCAACGGGTAGCCGTCCGGCGTCTGCTTGTCGTAGAGACCCTGGCCGAGCCGGCGCAGCCAGTTCTGCAGCGGCTGCGCGTTCTGCAGTTCCCGCTGCTCGAAGCCCGCGCGCAGGCTGGAGAGCAGGTAGACGTGCGGATCCTTGAACCGCGGCGTGTCCGCGGAGGCGAACTGAGGTGCGTACAGCATCGGGCGCAGCGTCGCGGGCAGGTCGCCCTTCGTTCTCAGGAAGGCGGCCGCCATCGCGTCGACCACGTCCTGCGGCGGCTGCTCGCCGAGGAAGAACACCGCCAGCTTGCCGCAGACGAAACGCGCCGTCGCCGGCTGCGCGACCAGCAGGTCCAGCACCTCGTCGAGTTCCTCGGCGCCGCGGCCCTTGATCGTTCGGCCCAGCATCTGCTTGTCGCCGAAGTCGTGGCGGCCGGGGTGGAACTCGAACAGGCCGTCGCGCTTGTAGAGCGCCTCGAAGCGCGGTGCGACCTTCGCCGGCTCGGGATCGACGCGCACGCCGAAGCCCGTCAGCACGCGCGCCAGTTCCTGCACGTCGCGCTGCGTGTAGCCGCCGTCGACGCCCAGCGTGTGGAGTTCCAGCAGCTCGCGCGCGTAGTTCTCGTTGATCGCGCGCACGGCGTTCTGATCGTTGTCGAGATAGCGCAGCATCGCCGGATGTCGCGCGACCGCTCCCAGCATCGCGCGGAACGAACCGAGCGCATGCGGACGCAGCGCGCGGTCCTGGTAATCGGCCAGCATCAGCCGGATGTCGCGCTTGCCCTGGTGCACGTTGAAGTGGTTGAACCAGAACCACGACAGCTGTTCGAGCAGTTGCTGCTCGGCGTAGAGCTCGCGCAGCAGCTGGCGCTCGCCGGTCTCGCGCGCGGCGAGCCCCTGAGCCTCCTGATAGGCCTTGCGCGCGGCGACACGCTCTTCCTCGGTCGCGCTCTTGTTGTCGCCGTTGCGCCGGAAGGACTCCGCCGCCCACACGCGCGACGGCAGGGTGCCCTGGCTGATGCCCATCGCGTCGATGCGGGCCTGGACCGGCGCGGGCATCTTCGCGCTGGCATCCGCGCGGAGCTGTCGTTCGACATAAGGACCCCAGCCGCGGCGTTCGATCTCGCCCAGCTGGGATTGCGTCGCGCCCCAGCCGATGCGGTTGGCCGCGCGCAGGCGCTGCGAGGCGTCCATCGGGATATCGGGCGCCGAAGGCAGTCCGCCGCACGCCGCGAGCGCCGCGGTCGCCGTCGCGCCCAGCAGCAGCGATCGGCGTTGAAATCCGTTGGTCGACGCGGCGTTCGAAGCGTTGGTCGAAGGTGACATGCGACAAGCATGCCGCCCTCGTGTCGACCGTGTCCAGTGGCCTTTGCGCTACTTCACAGTTGTAGCGTCTCTTGCCCTCAGAGCTCGGCCACGCCCTTTACCCGTTCGGGGGCCTTCGTCATCGGCACGACGGCGATGGGCGCTTCGACCGCGCGACCGTGGAAGCGGTCCAGCAGATCCTTCCACTGCGCGCGCACGGTGACGACGTTCGCCAGCTTCACGTGGCCGTAGCCGCGGATGCCTTCGGGCAGTCGCGCGAGCTTGATGGCGACGTCGAGCTTGTCCGCGCTCAGGTGCTCCAGCAGCTCGTCGACGAGCGTTTCGTAGTCGCGGACCAGCTGGCGCTCGATGCGGCGCTCTTCGGTCTTGCCGAAGATGTCGAGCACGCCGCCGCGCAGGCCCTTGAACTTCGCCAGCGTCTTCAGCGCCTTGAAGGTCCACGAGCCGAGCTCGACCTTCTTCGCGCGGCCGTCGGCGCCCGGCTTGGACAGCAGCGGCGGGGCCATGTGGAAGCTCAGGTGATCCCAGTCCTCGAACTGCGCCTTCAGCGCGGCTTCGAACTTGCCGTCGGTGTACAGGCGGGCGACCTCGTATTCGTCCTTGATCGCGAGCAGCTTGGCGTAATAGCGCGCGACGGCCTTGGTCAGGCGCAGGCCCTTGCCGGCATCGCCGAGCGCGGACTCGGCGGCGCGCACGCGCTGCACCAGCGCCTCGTAACGCGAGGCGTAGGCGGCGTCCTGGTAGTCGGTCAGGAAGGCCTTTCGGCGCGCGATGAGACCGGGCTGGCCGTCCTTGTCGTCGAGCTGGTCGAAGTTGAACCACTGCACCGCGGAACCGGGCTGCTCGCCGGCCAGGCGGCGCAGCGCTTCCGGCGCGGCGATCGCGAGGCGACCCAGCGCGAAGGCGGTCTTGTTGTTCTCGATGGCGACGCCGTTCAGCTCGATCGCGCGCATCAGCGCCTCGAAGGACACCGGCACCAGGCCGCGCTGCCAGCAGGCGCCCAGCATGATGATGTTGCTGGGCATGGTGTCGCCCATCAAGCGCTTGGCGATGTCCTGCGCGTCGATGCTGGCGAGCAGGTCCTTGCCCTCGCCGACGGCGTGGCGCATCTTGGCGATCAGCGCATCGGCCTGCAGGCTCGCGTCCGGGTTGCGGACGAAGGCGGCGGTCGGCAGTTCATGCGTGTTGGCCAGGATCACCGTGCGGCCGGCCTTGATCGTGGCCAGCGCGTCGGCGCTCGCACCCACGACCATGTCGCAGGCCAGCAGCACGTCGGCCTGCTGCGTGTCGATGCGGACCTGGTTGAGCAGGTCCTGCGTCGGCGCCACGCGCACGAAGGACAGCACCGCGCCGCCCTTCTGCGCGAAGCCCATGAAGTCCAGCACCGAGCTCTGCTTGCCTTCCAGGTGCGCGGCCATCGTGACCAGCGCGCCCACGGTCACGACACCGGTGCCGCCGACGCCGGTGACCAGCATGTCGAAGGGACCCGTCCACGCCCAGGGCGCGGGTGGCAGGATCGCGGCGATCTCGCGCGCCAGGTCCGCAGGTCCGAAAGCCGCGCCGGCGCGTTTCTTCAGCTTGGCGCCGTGCACCGAGACGAAGCTCGGGCAGAAGCCGTTCACGCAGCTGAAGTCCTTGTTGCAGCTGCTCTGCTCGATGACGCGCTTGCGGCCGAAGTCGGTCTCCACCGGCACGACCGACAGGCAGTTGCTCGCCTGGCCGCAATCGCCGCAGCCTTCGCAGACGGACTCGTTGATGAAGATGCGCTTGTCGGGGTCGGGGAACTCGCCCTTCTTGCGGCGGCGGCGCTTCTCCGCAGCGCAGGTCTGGTCGTAGATCAGCACGGTGACGCCGGCGATCTCGCGCAGCTCGCGCTGCACGGCGTCCAGTTCGGACCGGTCGTGGAAGGTCGTGCCCGTCGGGAAGAGGCCGTGGTGGCCTTCGTACTTCTCGATGTCGTCGGAGACCACGACCAGACGCTTCACGCCTTCGGCCTCGACCTGGCGCGCGATCTGCGGCACCGAGGTCTGGCCGTCGACCGGCTGCCCGCCGGTCATCGCGACCGCGTCGTTGTAGAGGATCTTGTAGGTGATGTTGGCCTTGGCCGCGATGGCCTGCCGGATCGCCAGGTAGCCCGAGTGGTAGTAGGTGCCGTCGCCCAGGTTCTGGAAGACATGCTTCTCGGTCGTGAAGCGCGAATGCGCCGCCCAGTCGACGCCTTCCGCGCCCATCTGGATCAGGCCCGAGGTGCCGCGTTCCATCCAGCTCGCCATGAAGTGGCAGCCGATGCCGGCCAGCGCGCGCGAGCCCTCGGGCAGCTTGGTCGAGGTGTTGTGCGGGCAGCCCGAGCAGAAGTAGGGCTGGCGGCGCACCGCGTCGGCGCTGTTGGACAGCAGGCAGGGCGTCAGGAAGTCGACGACCAGATGGCGCCGGTCCAGCGCCGGGTTCAACCGTGCGAGCCAGTCGGCGACGGTCGGCATGATGCGCGACGGCCGCAGCTCGCCGAGCGCGCTGAGCACGGCCGCCCCGTGTTCATCGGACTTGCCGACCACGCGCGGACGCTGCGCGTCGGGCAGGTGGTACAGCAGTTCCTTGATCTGGCGTTCGACGACGGGCGCCTTTTCCTCGATGACCAGCATGTCGGTCAGGCCCTGCGCGAACTCGCGGATGCGCGTCGGCTCCAGCGGGTAGACGAGGCCGACCTTGTAGACCCGCACGCCGGCGGCGGCCAGCGCGTTGGGGTCCAGGTCCAGGCGGCGCAGCACTTCCATGAAGTCGTAATGCGCCTTGCCGACGGTCACGATGCCCAGCGACGCGCGCGGGCTGACGACGATGTGCTTGTCGATCGAGTTGACCTTGGCGAAGGCCAGCACCGCGTCGATCTTGTGCGCGAGGCGCGACTCCAGCTCCAGCGACGGCAGGTCGACGGAACGGATGTGGAGGTTGGTCGGCGGCGTGTGGTCGACGGGCAGCTCGAAGTCCATGGGCACCGCGTCGAGGTCGACCGTCATGCCCGACTCGACCACTTCCGAGATCGCCTTGAAGCCGACCCAGGCGCCCGAGAAGCGCGACAGCGCCCAGCCGTAGAGGCCGAACTCGAGGTACTCGGCGACGTTGCCCGGATGCACCAGCGGCATCGACCAGGCCTGCAGCGCCAGGTCGCTCTGGTGCGGCGTCGACGAGGACACGCAGCCGTGGTCGTCGCCGCAGACGACGAGCACGCCGCCCTGCTTCGCCGTGCCGTACACGTTGCCGTGCTTGAGCGCGTCGCCGGAGCGGTCCACGCCCGGGCCCTTGCCGTACCACATGGCGAACACGCCGTCGACGGTGCGCTTCGGGTCCAGCGCCACGCGCTGCACGCCCAGGCAGGCGGTGGCGGCGAGGTCCTCGTTGATCGCGGGCAGGAAGTTGACTTCCGCCTTGTCGAGGAACTTCTTCGCCTTCCACAGCTGCTGGTCGACCATGCCCAGCGGGCTGCCGCGGTAGCCGCTGACGAAGCCGGCGGTCTTCAGGCCCTGGCGCTCGTCCTGCGCCTTCTGCATCAGCAGCAGGCGCACGAGCGCCTGGGTGCCGGTCAGGAACACCGGCCCGGCGCTGGCGGCCAGGTTGTCGGAGAGCTGGTAGGGGCGCAGGGCCGGCGCGACGGCAAGACTGGCTTCGGTCATGGCTTGTCTCCCCAATGGGGCGAGCCGGCCGGGGCATGCCGGTCGGCTCGGATTTGTAGATGGATCGATGAGGGGATTCTTTCCGAGACAATGCGAACTTTCTTGCTCCGTTTACTAGTGCGGCGGCATGGATCGATCAATTCATACTCAGAAGGCGTCAATATGGAGAATGAACGTTTCGATCGGGCGACCCGCTTGATCCTGGAGGCGTTGCAGGCCGACGCGCGCCAGAGCACGCAGCAGCTGGCGGACAAGGTGGGGCTCTCGGCCACGCCGGTCTGGCGCCGGGTCAAGGAGCTGGAGGAGCGGGGGGTGATCCGCCGTCACGTGGCGCTGGTGGACCGCGAACAGCTCGGCCTGTCGATCTGCGTCCTGGCGAACGTCAGCCTGGTGCGGCACACGGAGGGCGCGGTGGACGCTTTCGAGGCGATGGTCGCGGGCAGTCCGGAGATCGTCGAATGCCAGGCCATCACCGGCGAGGCGGACTACGTCATCAAGATCGTCGCGCCGGACATGAAGGCCTACGACCAGTTCCTGCAGAGCAAGGTGTTCCGCGTCCCGGGCGTGGCCAGCGTGCGCAGCAACGTGGTGCTGCGCGAGGTGAAGTACGAGACCGCGTATCCGGTGCCGTGACCGGTGCCGTGATCTGCGCTGCCAGGGTGCGCGTTCTCCTCAATGGGCATCGCGTTTTCGACGTGAGATCCTGACGCCATGTTCTCCGTCTACGGCACTTCCGGAAAGATCCTCACCGGCGGCCTGGAGCAGGTCCGGGACCTGGCTCCGGTGCAGGCGGTGGCGCGCACGCGCGCCGTGGCGCCGACCGCGCGGCAGGGCGATCTGACGCCGTCGACGGTCGTGCTCGCGGGTGTGGGGCAGGGCGGCGGCGGCGGTGTCGGCGGCGGACCGGGATTCGGACCTTCGGCCTACATGGCGCACGAGGCGCTGGCCGCCTACGCCGGCGACACCACGCGTGTACCGCTCACGCAGGTGCATCAGCTGATGAGCCGCAAACTGATCAGCGTGATGTCGGGCTCGCCGCTGCGGCAGGCGATGCGGACGATGTCGCGCGTCGGTGTCGCGCAGGCGCCGGTGCTCGGGCCTCAAGGCGAGGTGCGCGGTCTGGTGACGCGCGGCGATCTCACGCGCGGCCTGGCGGAGGATCTCGAGGAGATGGCCGAGATCATGGTCATCGCGCGGCGGCTGGCCGCGCCGGTGGACGACGTGATGTGGACGCCGGTGCCGGTCGCGCAGCCCGACACGCCGTTGCGGGAAGCCGCCCAGTTGATGCTCGACCTGGGCCTGCCCGGCCTGCCGGTGGGCGACGACAACGGCCGCCTGATCGGCTTTCTCTCGCGCAGCGATCTGCTGCGCGGCATGACGCACGAACCGCCGCTGGACCTCTGGTCCTGACGATCGCCGAAGGACGGATCGCCCGCTTGGCGGCCCCTCGGGGTCAGTACTTGCGCATCCCGCGCTCGGACTCTTCCTGCTCGATCGCCTGCAGCGTGCGCCAGTCGGTGCAGACGAACACGCCGTCCTCGACGATGCGGTCCGGCAGCGAGCCGTCGCCGCGGGCGACCTTCCCGTCCTTGCAGATCAGGGTGCCGCGCGCCTGACCTTGGCTCTGGTCCTGCAGCGCCTTGCCGATGACCATCGAGTCCCGGGTGTACAGCGTCAGCATCAGCAACGCGAACAGCACGCCCAGCATCAGCGCCACGCCGACGACGATGTCGCTGACATCGCGCAACGCGGAGGGCGGTGCCGGCGTCGCCGCCTGTGCACGAGGCGCGGCGGCGAAGCTCCGCCCGTCGTCGCGCGAAGCGCTCGACGGGGAGCGCGACGTGGACGTCGAACCGGATCGCGTGTTGGCGCGAGACAAACCGGGCGAAGGACGGGTGGTGGCCATGTTCATGAGACGGATCGCTTTGCCAAAAAAACACCAGCAAGGGCGGACCGAAGACGGACGGGATGAAGGCTACAGGCGACTGCCCGGGTCAACTACTTAAATGCGGGGCTCCCCACCAAAAATGCACGGGTGCCCGCGACCCTTTCCGTTGGTTACAGCAGTTGCAGAACTAAGATTTCTGCACCTCCAAAGAGCGCCTTCCGGGCGCTCTCAAGCGCCCGAAGTGGCGCAGTGCGCATATCGCGCGAATCCACACGCCGACCCTGCGTCCACCTTCGCGAGCTCGAACACCATGCCCCAATCCGATACCCCTCTCACGACCGCCGCGCATCAGGCGCTGCAGAAGCTGTCGCACGAGTTGCCGGATGCCTGCGAGCGTCTGGACTACGTCAAGCGCATGACCGACCAGGCCGCCAACAAGGTGCTGGGGATCGTCGAGTCGGCGCAGGACGACGCGCAGGCGGTGGCGCGTCAGGGCCACGAGTTGTCGGAGTCCTTGCAGCGTCTGGCGGCCGCGCCGGACCTGAGCGTCGAGCGCGCCCGCGCGATGATGCGGCTGTGCGCCGCCTACGCGGCCGGCGCCGCCGGTTTCGCGGACCGCATGAAGGGCCTGCAGACCGAGATCATGATGGCCCAGGATTTCCAGGATCTGTCCGGCCAGGTGATCAACAAGGTGCTGGGCATGCTGCGCCCCGCGGAGGAGCCGCTGCAACAGCTGCTTGCCGGGCAGGAGCACGCCGCGCCGACCACCGCTGCGGAAGAACAGCTTGCCGGTGTGCAGACGCCGGACAAGGCGCTGCAGCAGGACGACGTCGACGCGATGCTGGCCGAAATGGGCTTCTGAAGCGGCTCAGGACCAGACCATCGGGTCCACCTCGTAATACCGGCGCAGTTCCCCGTACAGCGCGGGATGCGCCTGCGCCAGCGCCCAAGGCTGCCCGAAGAAGCGTTCGCTCGCGACCGCGAAGAACTCGGCCGGCTCCGTGGCTGCATAGTCGCCCAGTGGATCGGGCTCGCCCGCGGCCAGCCGCGCGCGCAGCAGGTCGAAGCTCTGCTGCATCACCACCGCCCAGCGCGCCTGCCGCGCCCGGTTGCCCAGCCACGGCGCGCCGTTGGCCAGACCCTTGACCTGGTCGAGCTGGTGCGCGAACTCGTGCACCGCGACGTTGTGTCCGCGCTCCGGGTGGGCGGCGTCGCGCAGCACGTCGTCCCAGGACAGCACGACCTGGCCCTCGCCCCAGGATTCACCGCTCAGCACCTGCCGGTCCTGCATCTGCAACGGACCCTGATGTCTCACGCGGTCGACGATGAACGCCCCCGGATAGACCAGCACCGTATGCAGCTTGGGGTAGTAGCCGCGCGTGCGGCCGAGCAGCGGCAGTGTCGCCAATGCGGCGATGGTCACGCGGACCTCGTCGGTGATGACCTGGCCGGCGCAGCCGATGAAGGACTTTTCCGCGAGGAAGACCTGCATCTGGCGCTTGAGCCGGAGTTGCAGGTCCGCCGGCAGCCGCGCGACCTGCGGCACGTTGCGGCGCAGGATCGCGCGCCACGCGGCGGGGAAGGCCTTGGCGCGCAGCCGGGCGCGGCGACGCGCCTGCCGCCAGGAGTGGCTCATCAGCCAGAAGCAGATCAGCGCCGCGATCAGCGCAAGCAACAGCAAGGTCATGGCGGTGAGCGCCTCGGCGCTTCGCTGCAAGGGGACCAAGATGCGCGCATGCCCGGCGCTTTTCAAGAGCGGGTCAGGTCTTGCTCCCTCGTCTGGCGAACCCCGTCGGGAATCGCGGTTCGAACAGGACTGCGGCGCCGACGCGACGAAGTCCGACGCGCCGGGCGATTGACGGTCGGCGCGAGGGCGAAGACGCCCGGACCCGTCATGCGCGACCCGGACAATTTCGGCCTGGACGACTGCGGACTTGAGCGCTGATTAAAGCGCCGCCGGGAGACGGTCGCCTTGAGATGAACAGACGAGCATGAGGGAGGGCGGCGACCGGCTGGAAGGTGCGGTGGCCGTCGAGGCGATTTGAAGTTTTCGGAAGTGCAGGCGACGTCGCTGAGGACGTCGCCGTTCGACGTCAGTCCGCTGCAGCAGTACCGCGCGAAAGTCCAGCAGGAGATGCTGGATGGACCCGCGCCGTCCGTCGTGCTGCGCCTGTCCCCGTTCATCGGGACGGAAGGTCCGCTCAAGGAGATGTACGCGCGGAACAGCGCCGACGTCACCTACGGCCGTCACCCCCTCGGCCAGGAAGCGCCGCCGGTCAGCCGCATCGAGTCGCCGCCGTACTCGCACGGGACCTACACCGCGGCCAACTTCCCGGACCTGCGCGTGCAGGTGGAACTCGGCCCGCTGCTCGTCAGCCACGTCGACCGTGCCGGCGGCACGCCGCGCGTGCTGGACGTCACCGCCTGACGCGCCTAGCATCGCCCGAGGCCGTGTGCGAGTGGCGCGCGGATCGAGCCACGGGTGGGAGGACACCATGAACCAACAGCAGCGGGGCCAGCGGCTCCAGCGGCGGACGGCGCGCGTACGCTGGATGCGACGTGCCATCGCGGCGCCGGTCGCGGCCGGGCTCGTCCTGGGCGGCGCGCCGGCACGGGCGGCGGAGCAGACCGTCGACCTGAACTCGCGCGGCGGGTATCAGAGCCACCGGCTGCCGGACGGCACGACCGATGTGGAACTCGTGCAGCAGACGGCCGGCGGTTGCCGCTTCGGACGGACCTGGGGCTTCGACCTGACCAGCAAGGAGATGTGGGTCGACGGCGGCTGCGGCGGCCGGTTCAGGATCACGATTGCGGCGGCCGGAAGCGGTGGCACGGGCGACAGCGCCGGCAGTTCGGACAACTCGAGCAACATCGGTGCCGCGGTGGCCGCCGCGGCGGTGATCGCCGGCATCGCGCTGATCGCCAGCAGCAAGGACAAGGACAAGGACCGCGGCAACGACGGCGACGGCGACTGGCAGGGCGACCCCGGCTGGAACAGCCGTCAGATCCGCGGCAAGGGCGGCCTGTGCCTGGACATCGAAGGCGGCGCGCGTCCCGGCCGCAACCTCATCGTCTTCGACTGCAACGGCGGCGCCAACCAGCGCTTCGAGTGGAACCGCAACGGCGAGCTGCGCGTCTCGGGCCTGTGCCTGGACGTCGCCAACAGCAACAACTCGGACGGCGCGCGCGTGATGGCCTATCAGTGCAACGGCGGCGCCAACCAGCGCTGGCGCACGCGCGGCGGCGAGATCCGCAGCCTGGACTCCGGCAAGTGCCTCGACATGGAGAACGGCCGCGCCCGCCCGGGCACGGCCGTCATCATGTATCGCTGCAACGGCGGGGACAACCAGCGCTGGTCGTGGTGAGGCCGATCCCTTTGAGACCGACCGCTGTGACGCCGGTCGCGGTGCTCAGCGCGCGACGGTCTCCGTGCGCGCGGCGCGGACTGCCTCGCTGAGCACGTCCAGCACCTCGATCGAGTCGTCCCACGCCAGGCAGGCGTCGGTGATGCTCTTGCCGTATTCCAGCTTGGACGGATCATCCTTGCCGGGGCTGAACTTCTGCGCGCCGCCCTTGAGGTGGCTCTCCACCATCACGCCGAAGATGCTGGTGCCGCCGGCGCGGATCTGCGCGGCGATGTCGCGCGCCACGTCCAGCTGGCGTTCATGGTTCTTGCTGCTGTTGGCATGCGAGCAGTCGACCATCAGCCGCGTGTCGAGCTTGGAGGTCGCCAGGTCCGCGCAGGCGACGGCCACGCTCGCGGCGTCGTAGTTCGGCGTCTTGCCGCCGCGCAGGATCACGTGGCAGTCGCGGTTGCCCTTGGTCTCGACGATCGCGACCTGGCCGTTCTTGTGCACCGACAGGAAGTGGTGCGGCCGCGCCGCCGCCTGGATCGCGTCGGTCGCGATCTTGATGTTGCCGTCGGTGCCGTTCTTGAAGCCGATCGGCGCCGACAGGCCCGAAGCCAGTTCGCGGTGAACCTGGCTCTCGGTGGTGCGCGCGCCGATCGCGCCCCAGCTGATCAGGTCGCCGATGTACTGCGGCGAGATCACGTCCAGGAACTCCGAGCCCGCCGGCATGCCCAGCCGGTTGATCTCCAGCAGCAGTTGGCGCGCGATGCGCAGGCCCTCGTCGATGCGGTAGCTTTCGTCGAGGTAGGGGTCGTTGATCAGGCCCTTCCAGCCCACCGTCGTGCGCGGCTTCTCGAAGTAGACGCGCATCACGATCTCCAGCGTGTCGGCGTGCTGCTCGCGCAGCGTCACCAGGCGCTTGGCGTACTCGAGCGCCGCGGCCGGGTCGTGGATCGAGCAGGGCCCGATGATCACGAGCAGGCGGTCGTCCTTGCGCTGCATGATGTTGCGGATGCGCTGGCGCGTGCCGACGACGAGCTGCTCCATGGCCGTGCCACGGATCGGGAAGAAGCGGATGAGGTGTTCAGGAGGCGGCAAGGGCGTGATGTCCAGGATGCGTTCGTCGTCGGTCTGGGAGGTCTTGTCCTGCGGCGAATACCAGCGCTCCGCCTGCGTGGCGCTGGGATAAGGACTGGTCGACTTGGCATTCATGGGTGACGCTTTCAGTGGTGGGCTGCTTGGCTCTGAGTGCCCGGGGCCCGGCCGAAAAAAAACCGCCGGGCTTGGGGCCCGGCGGTTTTCGAGGATTCTTTGGCGTTCTGCTTATGCGTTCGCCTCTCCTCCGCCGGGGCGGTGCGAGAACCAAAAATAAGCAAAGTAGAACTTGGGTGCGGAACGCATGGGACCAATAGTGCCTGTGCTCACGGCGGCGCGTCAAGCGCCGCGGGGTGACAGCCGCCCGTGTCGCGCGACGACATCGGGCAAGCCTGCCTTCGTGGAACCTGGGGTCAGGCCGTGCCGCCGACGGTCAGGCCGTCGATGCGCAACGTCGGCTGGCCGACGCCCACCGGGACGCTCTGGCCTTCCTTGCCGCAGACGCCCACGCCGGTGTCCAGCTGCATGTCGTTGCCGATCATGCTGACGCGGGTCAGCGCGTCCGGGCCGTTGCCGATGATGGTGGCGCCCTTGACCGGGTACTGGATCTTGCCGTTCTCGACCCAGTAGGCCTCGCTGGCGGAGAACACGAACTTGCCCGAGGTGATGTCCACCTGACCGCCGCCGAAGTTGGTCGCGTACAGGCCCTTGTCGATGCTGGCGATGATCTCCTTCGGATCCTTGTCGCCGCCCAGCATGTAGGTGTTGGTCATGCGCGGCATCGGCACGTGGGCGTAGCTTTCGCGACGGCCGTTGCCGGTCGGGGCGACCTTCATCAGGCGCGCGTTCATCGCATCCTGGATGTAGCCCTTGAGGATGCCGTCCTCGATCAGCACGTTGCGCTGCGAGGCGCAACCCTCGTCGTCGACGTTGAGCGAACCGCGGCGGTCGGGGATGGTGCCGTCGTCCAGCACCGTCACGCCCTTGGCGGCGACGCGTTCGCCGATGCGGCCCGAGAAGGTGGACGACCCCTTGCGGTTGAAATCGCCTTCCAGGCCGTGACCGACGGCCTCGTGCAGCAGCACGCCGGGCCAGCCCGGGCCGAGGACGACGGTCATCTCGCCGGCCGGGGCCGGGCGCGATTCGAGGTTGGTCAGCGCCGCGCTCACCGCCTGCTCGACGTAGGAGGCGATCATCTCGTCGGTGAAATAGGCCAGGCCGAAACGCCCGCCGCCACCGCCGGAACCCACTTCGCGGCGGCCGTTGCTTTCGGCGATCACGGTGACGGACAAGCGCACCAGCGGCCGCACGTCGGCGGCCAGCGTGCCGTCGGCGCGGGCGATCAGGACCCCCTCGTGCTCGGCGGCCAGGCCGGCCATCACCTGCGCGATGCGCGGGTCCTTGGCGCGGGCCAGGCGCTCGGTGCGCTCCAGCAGGGCGACCTTCTGCGCGCTGTCCAGGCTGGCGATCGGGTCGGCGTCGCCGTAGAGCGCGCGGCTGCCGGACACGATCGGCTCGGTCGGCACCTTCACGCGGCGGCTCTGGCCGGCGGACGCGATCGCGCGCACGGTGCGGGCGGCGTCGAGCAGCGCGGCTTCGGAGATGTCGTCGGAGTAGGCGAACGCCGTCTTCTCGCCGGCGACGGCGCGCACGCCCACGCCCTGGTCGATCGAGAAGCTGCCACTCTTGACGATGCCTTCCTCCAGGCTCCAGCCCTCCGCGCGGGTGGTCTGGAAGTAGAGGTCGGCGTCGTCGACGCGGTGCTCGGTGATCAGGCGCAGGGCCTGCGAGAGCGACGCATCGGTCAGGCCGAAGGGTTCGAGCAGCTGGGCACGGGCGGTGACCAGGCGGGCGAGGGTGGGTTCGCGCGAAATCATCGGCTGATTGTAGGCATCGCCCGGGGTGCCCGCTCGCGGGCGGTCGCGACCCTGTCTGGGTGATGGTGACCGGCCGACGCCGGTCCTCCACGGCGAAGGGGCGGTAGCGATCCGTAGCAATCGCTTCACCGATCTTTACGGCGACCCGGTCACCGCTTCCGGCAGCCCCGTCGTTGTCTCCTCAGCGGCAACGAAAACCGCAGCCAACCTCCCAAGGAGAACCTCGATGAAGCGCATGTCCCTGTCGATCGCCCTCGTGTCCAGCCTGCTCGCCGCTTCGGCGTTCGCCCAGACCGCCGCGCCGGCCTCGACCGCCACGCCGCGCGTCGACCAGCGCGAAGCGAACCAGCAGCAGCGCATCGCCAACGGTGCCGCTTCCGGTCAGCTGACCGCGAAGGAAACGCAGCACCTGGAGAAGCAGCAGGCCCGCGTCGACAACGCCGAGGCGAAGGCCAAGTCCGACGGCGTCGTCACCGCGAAGGAACGCCGCCAGCTGCAGCGCAAGCAGGACGTCGCCAGTGCCGACATCCGCCGCGCGAAGCACAACGGCAAGACCGCGGGCAAGTGATCCAGTCCTGACTGCCGAGGCCGCTGGCCCTCACCCCAACCCTCTCCCGCAAGCGGGAGAGGGAGCCACCCCAGTGCTCCTGCTCCGAATGGCTCGGTGCATGCTCACTCCCTCTCCCGCTTGCGGGAGAGGGCGGGGGTGAGGGCCGGGGTCTCCGCAGGAAGATGAATTCAGCGCGCCTCGTCGGCGTCTTCTTCATCCTCGCCTGCGGCGTCCTGCTTCCATTCCAGCGCCTGCTGGTACAGCGCCTTGCGCGACTCGCCGGTGAGCTCGGCGGCCAGCGCCGCGGCCTGCTTCAGCGGCAGGTCTCGCACGAGCACGCGCAGCGTGCGCAGCGCCTCCTCGGGCAGGCCGTCGGTGCTGGACACCGCCGGTGCCGCGTGCAGCACCAGCACGAACTCGCCGCGCTCGCGCTGCTTGTCCGCGGCCATCCAGGCGGGCAGCGTCGCGCAGGGCGCGGTATGGATGGTCTCGAACTGCTTGGTGACCTCGCGGCACACCGTCAGCGTCTGTTCGGGCGCGAGCTCGGCCAGCAGCGCGATCAGTTCCTGGATGCGATGTGGCGCCTCGAACAGCACCTGGCTGTGCGGCGCGCCGGTCAGCGCCTGCAGCGCGCTGCGACGCTCTGCGGACTTGGTCGGCAGGAA
>NZ_DASVNZ010000410.1:0-10026 GCF_036486225.1 Roseateles sp.
GGGTGAGGGCCTGCGGCCGTCGCAGGACGGAGTCGCACACCCGCCAGCCGCGCCGCGTACATCGCGGCGCCGAGTTCCGGACCGAAGCGCGGCGCGATCAGCGTCGCGCCCGGCACGTCCCGGGCGAGCGCGCGCCGCAACGCATCGGTGACGGTGGCGCCGGCCTCGAAGACGCCGCCGGTGTACGAGACCGGCACCTGCGCATCCGCCGGCAGCGCCAGTTGCCGGGCGATGGCACCGGCCAGGGCCGCGAGCTCATCGCCGGCGCGGCCCAGCAGCGCGATCGCCTGCACGTCACCGTCGGCGGCCGCCGCGGACACGAGCCGCGCGAACTGCGCCAGCCGGCTGCGCGCCGCGTCGCCGTTGATCGCTGCGCAGAGGTCCAGGTCGTGCGCGAGCTGGAAGTGTTCCCGCACGAGCCCGAGCAGTGGGCCCGGTGCCGCACGTCCGTCCGCCATGCGGGAGAACAGCGCGAGGCCCTCGCGCGCCAGCCAGTAGGCCGAGCCCTCGTCGCCGAAGACCTCGCCCCAGCCGCCGGAGCGCGCGCCGCGCCCTTGCCATTCGCCGTAGGCGATCGAGCCGGTGCCCGCGACGAGGCTGATACCGTCGTCGCCGCCGAGCGAGCCCGCCCAGCTGCAGACCATGTCGTTGCCGATGACCGCGCGCGGTAGCGCGCCGGCCAGCAGGCTGTCGAAGTCCGCGATCAAGGCGCTGTCCTCGCCGTGCGCCGGAAGGCCGGCGAAGGCGGACGTGACGCGCTCCGGCGCCACGCCGGCCAGCTTCAGCGTCTCGGCGACGCCGTCGCGCAGCAGCGCGCGCAGCGCGCCGAAGCCGATCTCCAGGTAGTAGCTGGTCGTCGTCGTGTGGCGGGCGAGCAGCCGGCCGTCGCCGTCCAGCAGCAGGAAGGAGGTCTTGGTGCCGCCGCCGTCGATGCCGAGGAAGATCGGTCGGTCGACGGAGTCGTGGGTGCCGAGGGTCATGAGCGGAATCGGTGACTGCGGATCAAGGCGCCGAAGTGGCGAGCGGATGGATGATGACGCCGCTGACGACGCGCGTCACGGTGCCCGAGGCGCTCGGATTGTCCGGCGTGATGCCGAGCTTCAGCGAGGCCAGCAAGGCCAGGCACTGCGCGAAGACCAGCGCCACTGGCGCGAGCGCCAGGTCGGGCGCGTTCACCGGCAGGTCGAGCAGCACGTCGTCCGCGGCCAGCGCATCCTCGGCGTTCAGCGCCGAGGTGCTGAGCGCGACGATCCGTCCGCGGCCCTGGCGGCGCAGCTCGCGCAGCAGGTCCAGGTCGTAGCGACGGGTGTAGCTGTCGTTGGAC
The DNA here is from genome assembly GCF_036486225.1 of Roseateles sp. Classification (GTDB taxonomy): domain Bacteria; phylum Pseudomonadota; class Gammaproteobacteria; order Burkholderiales; family Burkholderiaceae_C; genus Roseateles. The sequence goes on from NZ_DASVNZ010000410.1 coordinate 1,325, forward strand.
AGGACGATCAGCACCAGCGTGCGGTCGTTCAGCACGGTCTTCGGACCGTGGCGGAAACCGAGCGGTGAATCGGCCAGCGCGACCAGGCGGCCGTCGCTCAGCTCCAGCACCTTCAACGCCGCTTCCTTCGCCAGGCCTTGCAGTCCGTTGCTGCCGAGCACGACGACACGCTCGAACGAGACCGCGTTCAGCGCGTCCAGCCGCGCCGCTTCGGTGGCGAGCAGCTGGCGCGCTGCGTCGCCGAGCGCCTCGGCCGAGGGCAGCGCCAGGCCGAAGGCCCAGGCCGCCGCCAGCAGCATGCCGGTGAAGCTGGAGGTCATCGCGAAGGCGCGGTCATGCGTCTCGTCGGGCAGCAGCAGCACGTGGGCGCGCCCGCGCCCGCCGAGCCGGCGCGCCAGCGTGCCGTCGGCCGCGCAGGTGACCGCGAGGTGATGGCACTCGCGGACGGTCGCGTCGGCCAGCTCCACCGCCGCCAGGCTTTCCGGGCTGTTGCCCGAACGGGCGAAGGAAACCAGCAGCGTCGGCACGCCGGGCTGCAGGCATTGCGCGGGGTTGGAGACGATGTCGGTGGTGGCGATCGCCTCGACGCGGATCCCGGGCTTGGCGCCCAGCCGCTGCAGCAGCGCCGGGGTCAGGCATTGCCCGATGAAGGCGGAACTCCCCGCGCCCGTCAGCACGATGCGCAGGTCCGGCAGCGCCAGCAGCGGCTGCAGGAAGGCGTCGATCGCCGCGCGCTGCGACTGCACCAGCGCATGCACCGTGCGCCAGACCTCGGGTTGCTGGGCGATCTCGCGCGCGGTGTGCGGCGCGCCGCGGCGGGCGAGTTCGGCGGTTTCGAAGTTGAGCAGGCTCATCGTGACAGGTCTTGTTTTATGGGAAAGGGCCGGATATCCAAGCGGTTCAGGTCGTCACGCGTTCTGGCATCCGGACGTTCGGGCGTCGGGGCGTTCAGGCGGCGCAGGCGGCGAGGTAGGGGCGCAGCGACTGCGCGGCGCCGTCGCGCAGCAGTTCCGCGGGGCGGTTGCGCAGGCGGCCGTCGCGGATCGCGTCGTACTGGCGCGGCAGGAACTGGCTCAGCAGCGTCAGCGGCGGCGGCGAATGTTCCAGCCGGTCCAGCATCGCCGCGCAGGCGGTCTGCACCTTCGGATGCGCCCAGTAGTAGCGGATGCGGTCGCTCAGGCTGTAGGCCAGGTCGACCTGCACCCGCGCCGGATCCTGGTAGTAGGGCGCCCAGTGGCCGGGCTCCGCGCGCATCACGCCGAGCACCGTGTCGACCAGGTTGTCCTGGCCGGCCTGCGGGCCCAGCCATTCGCGCTCGACGGCGGCCAGCGCCCACAGCGTCTCGCGCAGCGCGAAGGTCGCGCCCGGGCCGACCTTCAGGATCGCGAAGTGGTCGCGCGCGAGTTGCGCCAGGCGCTCCGGCGTCTGGTAGTCGGTCGAGTGCGCCTCGAAGACCAGACCCGGTTGCGATTCGATGAACTTGCTCAGCGCGCGCGCCTTCTCGGGCTTGTAGTCGATGACCTTGTGGTGGTCGAACTCGACGCCCGGTTGCACGACCATCGCGATCACGCGCTCCCAGGCCGCGTCGAGTCCCGACTTCGCGAACGCGTCGCGGTGCAGCGCCAGCGTCGCGCCGGCCGCTTCCGGCGAGGTCACCGCGAGGTCTTCCAGGTCCTCATGCGCGCCGCCCGGCACCGGCACCTCGGTGCCGATGACGTAGACCGGCGGCTCGCCGCGGTCGGGCGTGTCGCGCCAGGCGGCCTCGGCGGCCAGGCACAGGCGCACGGCACGGGCGGCGATCTCCGCTTCGGACAGCGGCACCGGGTCGTCCGCGCAGGACATCGAGCAATCCAGGTGGATCTTGCGGAAGCCCGCCTCGACGTACTGCGCGACCATCACCTCCGCCTTGGCCATCGCCTGCGCCGCGGGCTGCTTGCGCCAGGCGTTGGGACCGAGGTGGTCGCCGCCGAGGATCAGCAGGCCGGGGTCCACGCCCTCGGCCTTCGCGATCGTCTCGACGAAGCGGCGGAAGTCCGCCGGCTTCATGCCGGTGTAGCCGCCGTCCTGGTTGACCTGGTTGGAGGTCGCCTCGATCAGCGCGGGGCGGCCGAGCGCGCCGCACTCGCGCAGCGTCGCGGCGATGACGACGGGATGCGCCGAGCACATCGACGGGATGCCGATGGCCGGAGCGGCCGGGCCGGCCGAACGCGCCGAGGCCCCGGACGCCGACTGCTTGTGGCGTCGCACGAGATCGAGCATGAGCTTCAAGGGGAATCCTTCCTGTCGAATCTGTCGGATGAGGGTGGGGCGGACGACCGGACCGTGGGGGTCAGGTCTTGGCGTCGCCTTCGGGTTGGAGGGCCAGCAGCAGCGCGGCGAGCAGCGCGAGTCCGACGCCGGCCAGCTTGAAACCGCCGGGGGTGGCGCCGCTCATCGCCATCGACGCGAGCGCCGTCAGCAGCGGGGCGCCGGCGTTGACCAGCGGCGAGACGACCAGCGCCTTGCCGTAGCGGAAGGCGTAGACCAGCGTGAGCGCGCCGATCGCGTTGAGCACCTGGATGCAGGCGGCCAGGCCGGGGCCGTCCCAGCCCCAGGGAATGGGCTTGGAGAAGTCCGTCATCCACAGCGCGGCCGGGATGCACAGCAGCGCGCTGAGGGTCATGTAGAAGAAGATGCTCTCCGCGCTGGCGGCGCTGTTGGCGGTCTTCAGGAAATAGGCCTGCAGCCCCCACGCAGCCATCACGACGATGGCCAGCGCGAACCACAGCCCCAGCGCCTGGCTCTGCTGGCCGGGCTGGTAGTCGAACAGCGGCAGGGCGAACAGCGCCAGCACGATGCCGGCCACGCCGAGCTTGCCGGTACGCTCGCGCAGCAGTCCGTAGGACAGCGCGATGGTCACGCCCGGCGACAGCGACACGATCGGGAAGATCAGGTAGGCGGGGCCGGACTCGACCGCGCGGAACAGCAGCATCTGCCCGCCCGCGCCCAGCAGCCCGACCGTCAGGCCCTGGATCACGGCGCGGCGGTCGCGCTGCAGCTTCCAGCCCGCGCGGGCCAGCACGAACACGGCCGGCGGAATCATGGTCAGCGCCCACACGACGTAGACCAGCGTGTCCGGGAAGCCGCGTTCGGAAGACAAGCCCGTCAGCGCGCCCCACGCACCCCAGAACAGGGTCGTGACAAGCGCGTAGGTCAGCCAATGTCGTTGCATGGAGATTGCTTTCTTTCTTGGAGGGGTCTCGACGCGCCAAGCGTGGTGTGGATCGTCGTAAGCTTTCGAACGAAAGAATAGGGTAAGGAAACCGGAAACACAACGGAAGAAACCGTGAGAAGCCCTGAACGGGCGAATTTCGCGGGAAAACCCGTACACATTGGGTGCTATCGAGGGGCGTGGGTAAGGAATTGCAGCTCGAATTCTTTCGACCGTCATCAATTCGAAAGAATAAACGTCGGTAAAAACGATATGCGAAATTAATCGAAAGACTACGTAGACTTGCGCCAAGCCGGTCGAGGTCCAGGACTGGCAGCGGACAAGCCAACAAAAGGAACCATGAGATGCGAGCTCCCCTGTCCTCCCTTCTGAACGCCGGATTCGCTCCGCGGCCCGTGGCCGCAGCGGCGGCGATCGCCGCCTTGACCGTCATGGGCGCGGCCCAGGCTCAGGTCCAGCCGCCCGCCGCCGCCGCCTCGGCGCCGGCCGAAGCAAAGGCGGACGCGAAGGCCAAGGACGCCGCCGACCAGACGCTCGAGCGTGTCGAGATCACCGGCACCCGCGCCAGCCTGCAGCGCTCGCTGAACCTCAAGCGCGCCGCCTCCGGCGTGCAGGACAGCATCAGCGCCACCGAGCTGGGCCGCTTCCCCGACGACAACGTGGCCGACTCGCTGAGCCACATCACCGGCGTGTCGATCTCGCGCACCGCCGGCGGCGAAGGCCAGAAGGTCAGCGTCCGCGGCCTGGGTCCCGAATACACGCTGACCACCTTCAACAACCGCATCCTGGCCACCGACGGCGAAGGCCGCGACTTCGCCTTCGACGTGCTGCCGTCGGACATCATCAGCGGCGCCGACGTCGTCAAGTCCGCGCAGGCCTCGGTGATGGAAGGCGCGATCGGCGGCCTGGTGAACCTGCGCTCGGCCAGCCCCTTCGACCAGCCCGGCCAGCACGGCATCCTGCGCGTCGAGGGCGACCGCAACACCATGTCCAAGCTGAACGGCGGCAAGATCTCGGCCACCTACAGCAACACCTTCGGCAAGGAACTGGGCGTGCTGTTCGGCGTGGTCTACGCCGACCGCAAGGTCCGCACCGACACCGCCGGCAACGACGGCGGCTGGACGCGCAACCCGATCTCCGACCCGGCCGCCAACTGGACCGGCAACGCCTGGGGCGGCAACATCGATCCGAACGGCAACGGCGTGCTGGACAAGGACGAGGAAGGCCTGATCGGCCCGGGCCAGTTCCGCGTCGGCACCATCCAGGAACAGAAGAAGCGCACCGCGCTGTCCGGCAAGGTCGAATGGCGGCCCAGCGACGCGCTCAAGGTCACGGTCGACGGCATCAAGACGCGCCTGAACTCGCCGCAGGTCGGCTACCAGCAGTCCTTCTACACGCTGTTCTCGCCGGGCCGCTGGTCCAACATCAAGACCCAGAACGGCGTGGTCACCGGCTTCACGATGGACAGCACCGATCCGGAGCTGATGCTGAATCCGGAGCTGCTGAACCTGACCACGCACCGCGTCGTCGACAGCGCCGTCTACGGCCTCAACGCCGAATGGAAGGCCACCGAGACGCTCAAGTTCAACGGCGACGTCTACCAGTCGACGTCCAAGCGCCACTCGGGCGGGCAGGACACCTACACGGTGCTGCGCATGAACCAGCCCAACGTGACGACGGTGAACCTGACCGGCTCGCAGGTGCCCGACATCAAGACCACCTTCGCCGACGGCCGCGACCTGATCTCCGGCCTGGCCAGCGGCGCCTTCGGCCCCAGCGACTTCAACACCCACTACCTGGGCCTGAGCGGCGACAACATCGACGACAAGATCCGCGGCCTGACGCTGAACGGCGCCTGGACGGTGGACCGCTTCAACGTCGACCAGATCCAGTTCGGCGTGCAGGCCACGCGGCGCGACAAGAACCGCGACCTGGTCGACAACGCGATCAACGGCGGGGAGAACTACTACTCCGGCACCAACGCGATCAACGTCGGGCAGCTCGGCGGCAACGTGCTCAACGAGCACCTGACCCCGCCCAACTTCATGAACGGCGTCAGCGGCAGCTTCCCGCGCTCCTTCCTGGGCTTCGACGTGCCCAACTACCTGGCGGCGCTGCAGGCCTACAACGGCAAGCCGCGTCCGGACGGCGGCACCTACGACTTCAGCAACGCCGGCCCGGTCTGGAACCCGCTGCAGAGCTACCGCGTGCGGGAGAAGACGACCTCGTTCTTCGTCGAGGCGGACCTCTCCGGCGAGCAGTGGAACGCGGACATCGGCGTGCGTCTGGTGAAGACCAAGACCACGGCCAAGGCCTGGGACGCCAAGATCGACGGGCTGACCGAGAACGGCCCGTTCAACTACACGGCGCACTACGCGGATCCGACCGAGATCAGCCAGAACGCCGAATACACCTACGGCCTGCCGTCGGCCAACTTCGTCTGGCACTTCACCGACGCGCTGCAACTGCGCCTGGGTGCGGCCAAGACGATGGCGCGGCCGTCGGTCGAGCAGCTCGCGCCGACCAGCACCACGGCCAGCGTCGCCTGGGGCGACTTCACGCAGGTCTTCGGCGGCAACGCCGACCTGAAGCCCTACAGCGCCAAGCAGTACGACGCCTCGCTGGAGTGGTACTACGCGCGCAACTCGGCGCTGACCTTCGCGGTGTTCCAGAAGGACATCAAGAACCAGATCACCACGAGCTGGGAGACCGGCGTCGACATCGGCGTGCCGGGCCACCTGTTCAACGTGATGAAGCCCATCAACGGCGACAAGGCCCGGGTCCGCGGCATGGAGATCGGCTTCCAGCACCTGTGGGACAACGGCTTCGGCGTGCGGGCGCAGTACACGCGCAACCGCTCCGACAGCTGGGTGGGCGGCGAGAAGCGCCCGCTGGAAGGCATCGCGCCGGCGACCTCGTCGCTGGGCCTGCTGTATGAGAAGGGCCCGTGGAGCATCAGCGCCACGGCCGACCACACCGACGACTTCGTGTCGGCGATCAACGTGATCGGCCCGGGCTTCAACGAGCGTGCCAAGGCCATCACCTGGCTGACCGCGCAGGCCGCGTACGAAGTCAACAAGTGGCTGCGGATCTCCATCGAAGGCCGCAACCTGACCGACGCCAAGCAGGAGTACACGCTGGGCGACGGCAACATCACCTTGCCGCAGGGCTACAACCGCTGGGGCCGTGCGTTCACGCTCGGCGCGAGCATCAAGTTCTGACGCCGCGCTGATCGAAGAAGAAAAACAGTCGAGCAAGGCAAGCAAGACAAGCAAGCAGGACAGACGGGAGGCGCCGGACTGGGCCATCCAGCCGGCGTCATCCGGTCGCCGCATTCGAGTCGGGATGTTCTTGAGAGGACGTTGGGCGTTCCACAACAAGCAGGCCGCATTGCCGGCCGCATCCCAGGAGAACTCATGAAACGATCGCTGATCCGTTCGATGGCCACCGGCCTCGCCACCGCCGCCGCATTGGCGTTGGGCCTCACCGTCGCGACCGGCGCGCAAGCGCAGTCGTGGTGGAAGCCCGGCGTGAACACGACCTGGCAGTGGCAACTGACGGGCACGCTCAATACCGGCTACAACGTGGCCGTGTACGACATCGACCTGTTCGACACCACCGCGCAGACCATCGCCGGGCTGAAGGCGCAGGGCCGCAAGGTCGTCTGCTACTTCTCCGCCGGCAGCTCGGAGAACTGGCGCGCCGACTTCGGCAGCTTCAACGCCGCCGACATGGGCAAGGCGCTGGACGGCTGGGCCGGCGAGAAGTGGCTGGACACCCGCTCGGCCAACGTGCGCGCGGTGATGTTGAGCCGCCTCGACCTGGCGGTGTCCAAGGGCTGCGACGGCGTCGAGCCGGACAACGTCGACGGCTACACCAACGCGACGGGCTTCCCGCTGACCTCGGCCACGCAGCTCGACTACAACAAGTACCTCGCCAACGCCGCCCACGGCCGCGGCCTGGCCATCGCGCTGAAGAACGACGTCGACCAGCTGGCGCAGCTGGAGCCGTATTTCGACATGGCCGTCAACGAGCAGTGCAACCAGTACGACGAGTGCGGCGGCTACTCGGTGTTCACGAGCAAGAACAAGCCCGTGTTCAACGCCGAGTACGCGTCCAAGTACAAGAAGAACACCAACGGCGCGCGCGACAAGCTCTGCACGAAGATGACCGCCGCGAAGATCCGCACGCTGGTGCTGCCGCTGGACCTGGACGACGCCTACCGCTACAGCTGCAACTGACCTCCCCCCACTGTTTCCACAGTAGTTGATCCAATGACCCACATGACGAGAACTCCCGTCCGCGCCGCGCTGCCGGCCCTGCTGAGCGCCGCACTGACGGCCGTCGCGATGGCCGCCTCCTCTGGCGTCCTGGCGGCACCGAAGTCCAAGGAGAACGACGGAGACCGCTACACGATGGCGGACTTCGCGAAGGTCCCGAAGATCGATTCGCACGTGCATCTGCACAACGCCGATCCGGCGTTCATCGACGCCGCACGCAAGCTCGGCTTCAAGGTGCTGACGATCAACGTCGACTATCCGGACTTCCCGCCGCTGGACGAGCAGCAGCAGGCGGCGATCGAGCTGCGCAAGGCGCGTCCGGCGGACGTGGCCTGGGCGGTGAGTTTCTCGTCGGATACCTCGGATCAACCAGGCTGGCTAGCCGCGACACAACAGCGCGTCGATGCCGGCCTGCGCGCCGGCGCGGTCGGCGTGAAGGTGTGGAAGAACATCGGCATGAGCCTGCGCGATAAGCAGGGCAAGCTCGTCATGATCGACGACGCGCGCTTCACGCCGCTGTTCAAATATTTCGAGGACCAGGGCATCACGATGCTCGGCCACCAGGGCGAGCCGCACAACTGCTGGCTGCCGCTGGACAAGATGACGGTCATCAACGACCGCGAGTATTTCGCGCACCATCCGCAGTACCACATGGCGCTGCATCCGGAGATGCCGAGCTGGGAGGACCAGATGGCCGCGCGCGACCGCATGGTGGCGGCGCATCCGAAGCTGAAGTTCGTCGGCATGCACATGGCCTCGCTGGAGCGCAACGTCGACGAGCTGGCCGCCTTCCTGGACCGTTTCCCGCTGGCCAAGGTCGACCTGGCCGCACGCATCGGGCAGCTGCAGTACCAGAGCCAACTGGACCGCGCCAAGGTGCGGGCCTTCATGATCAAGTACCAGGACCGTCTGATGTACGGCACCGACGTCTCGCAACCGCCGCAACAATCGGGGGCCGAGCTGCTGAAGGAAGTCGAGCCGGTGTGGCGCATGCACTGGCGCTACTTCAACACGGAGGAGTCGTTCAAGGTGTCCGATCTCAAGAAACCGGTGAAGGGCCTGGGCCTGCCCAAGGTCGTCGTCGACAAGCTGTACCACCTCAACGCCGAGCGGAGCTACCCGACCGCCTGGAAGGCGGCTCAATGACCGGGCGCCGCGCGTTCCTCCAGTGGCTGGGGGCGGCTCCGGTCGCGACGATCACGCCGACGCTG
>NZ_DASVNZ010000411.1:0-5236 GCF_036486225.1 Roseateles sp.
GCGCGCGCTGAAGCCGGGATAGAAGAAGCGCTTCTCCAGACCGGCGCCCGGCCCGGAGAACTGCGGCGACTTGAGGCCGTGGCTGCGCTCGACGTAGCTTTCCGCGCTGAGGTATTCGAGGTTGATCCACGCCGGCTTCACCGCGCGCGCGGCCATCGCCGCGACGAAGGTCTCCGGCAGGTCGCAGCCGAAGGTCTCGACGACCACATCGCCCGGCGCCGCCCGCGTGCTGTCGGCCCACGGCAGGCAGGCGATGCCCTCGACCGGTGTCGGCTGCATCCACGTGAGCGGCGACAGGTCGTCGCTCCACAAGCGCACCCGCGCGCCGCGCTGCGCGAGGTCGCGCGCCAGCCTCAGGCAGACGCCGAGATCCCCATAGTTGTCGATGACGCGGCAGAAGATGTCCCAGGTCCGGTTGTCGCGACTCTCAGGGCTGTCAGGAGTCAGCAGCTCGGACGAGGAATCGGCGGGGGGATCGACAGGGGTGACGGGCATCGACCGATTATCCGGCGGCACAATCGCGCCCCATGAGCACGACCCCCGCCGGCGCCAGCGAAGCGCCGGAGCCGAATCCCGATCCGTCCGCCACCGCCGCTGCCGCACCCGCTGCACCTGCCGCCGCACCCTCCGCGGCGTCGCCCGCCGACGAGTGGAACACCCAGTCCGCCGCCATCGAGGCCGCCGAGTCGCGCCGCGTCGCCGACATGGAGCGCGCCGCGCGCGAGGGCCGCGACCGCCTGCTGGCCGAGGTGCTGGCGCTGCCGGCGCTGCCCGGCGTCTACCGCTACTTCGACGCGCAGGACCACGTGCTCTACGTCGGCAAGGCGAAGAACCTCAAGCGGCGCGTCTCGAGCTATTTCCAGAAGGACCACGGCGGCACGCGTATCGGCATGATGATCGCGCGCATCGCGCGGCTGGAGACCACGGTGGTGCGCACCGAGGCCGAGGCGCTGCTGCTCGAGAACAACCTGATCAAGGCGCTCAATCCGCGGTTCAACATCCTGTTCCGCGACGACAAGAGCTACCCCTACATGCGGCTGTCCGGCCACGCCTGGCCGCGCATCAGCTACTACCGCGGCGCGGTAGACCGCCGCCACCGCTACTTCGGCCCGTTCCCGAGCGCCTGGGCGGTGAAGGAATCGATCCAGCTGATCCAGAAAGTGTTCCAGCTGCGGACCTGCGAGGACACCGTCTTCAACAACCGCAGCCGGCCCTGCCTGCTGCACCAGATCCACCGCTGCACGGCGCCCTGCGTGCCCGAGGGGCAGAACGACGACTACCGCCGCAATGTCAGCAACGCGGAGCGCTTCCTGCTCGGCGAGACGCAGGAGGTGATGGACGCGCTGCAGGCGCAGATGATGACGCACGCCGAGCGCTTCGAGTACGAGCAGGCGGCGGGCATCCGCAACCAGATCACCGCGCTGTCGAAGGTCCTGCAGCAGCAGGCGGTCGACGAGAACAGCGCGACCGGCCGCGATCGCGACGTCGACATCCTGGCCGTGAAGCTGCAGGGCGGACGCGCCTGCGTGAACCTGGCGATGGTGCGGGGCGGACGGCATCTGGGCGATCGTGCCTACTTCCCCAAGCACGTCGACGATGCGACTGCCGTCCAGTTGCTGGATGACGACGAGCTGACGCCGGTTGAAGTTGACGTTGAAGGCGAGGGCGGCGATACCACCCGCACCCGCGTCGAACGGCCGAGCGCCGAACGCCTGGTCCTGGAAGCCTTCATCGCCCAGCACTACCTGGAGATGGCGGTGCCGTCGCTGCTGGTGCTGTCGGAGGCGGTCGACCCGGCGCTGGCCGAAGCGCTGAGCGTGCAGGCGGGCTACCGCGTGACGACGCAGGCCCAGCCGCGCGGTCAGCGCCGCATCTGGCAGGAGATGTGCGTCAAGGGGGCGGAGATCGCGCTGGCGAGATTGCTGTCGGAAGAAGGTTCCCAGCAGGCGCGCACCCGCGCGCTGATCGACGCGCTGGACCTCAGCGTCACCGAGCTCGACAAGTTCCGCATCGAGTGCTTCGACATCAGCCACACGGCCGGTGAAGCGACGCAGGCGTCCTGCGTCGTCTTCGAGGGCCACCAGATGCAGAGCGCCCAGTACCGGCGCTTCAACATCGAAGGCATCACCGGTGGTGACGACTACGCCGCGATGCGCCAGGTCCTGACACGCCGTTACAGCAAGATGGCCGAGGCCGCCCAGAATGGCACCGGCCGGATGCCGGACCTGGTGCTGGTGGACGGCGGCAAGGGCCAGGTGTCGATGGCACGCGAGGTCTTCGAGGAACTGGGTGTCGACCTGAGCCTCATCGTCGGCGTGGAGAAGGGCGAAGGACGCAAGGTCGGCCTTGAAGAGTTGGTCTTCGCCGACGGCCGCGAGAAGGTCTATCTCGGACGCGATTCCGCGGCGCTGATGCTGGTCGCCCAGATCCGCGACGAGGCCCACCGCTTCGCCATCACCGGCATGCGGGCCAAGCGCGCGTCGATCCGCACTGGCGGCTCGCGGCTGGAGGACGTGCCCGGCGTCGGTCCGAAGAAGCGGGCGCAGCTGCTGCAGCGCTTCGGCGGCGTGCGCGGCGTGGCCGGTGCGAGTGTCGAGGAGCTCTGCAGCGTCAAGGGCATCTCGCGCGAGCTCGCGGAAGAAATCTATCGCGCGCTGCATTGAATGGCGCGCGGCTTGTTGGGAACAGAGATGACAACGATCGATCGAACGAGCCGGGAAGGCCGGCTGCAGCGCCTGGTGCCGGGCTTGGGAAATGTGGTGCGCTGGGGCGGCAAGCTGGCGCTCGCGCTGTCGCTGGCGGCCTGCGGCTCGCCGACGCAGCGCCAGCCGGACCGTCCTCCAGTGCAGGATGCGCCGCGCGCGCCCGTTGCCACGCCCGTGTCTCCGGGCGGTCCGGTGCCGACCTCGCCGGCCGTGCGCCGCGGCCTGCCGCTGCCGGCGCCGCACGCGGTCAGCTCGCATGAGGACCTCCGCCGCCAGGCCGCGCAACGCATGGTCGCCGCCAATCCGGACGGCACCTACATGGGCGAGGTGCCGCCCGAGCTGCTGGCCATTCCCGTGCTGGAGGTCGAATTGAACCAGGACGGCTCCATCAAGCACATCCGCGTGCTGCGCAAGCCGACCCAGGCCGAGGACACCATCGAGGTCGCCATCGCGGCCGTGCGCCGCGCCGCGCCGTTCGGCGATGTGAGCCGGCTGCCCAAGCCCTGGAAGTTCGTCGAGGTCTTCCTGTTCGACGACGACCGGCGCTTCAAGCCGCGGACGCTTGACGATTGAGCCTCGAGGATTAAGCAGCCGCCGACGGTTTCGCGCCGTGAAACGTGGGCACAATGCCGCCCATGTTCTGGACGCTGCCAACCCTGCTGACCTGGGCCCGCATCGTGGCCATCCCGCTGATCGTCGGGGTGTTCCACCTGCAGATGTCGCCCGCCCATCAAAACCTGCTGGCCACCGTCCTGTTCATCACGGTGGCCTTGACCGACTGGGCGGACGGCTACCTGGCGCGCAAGCTCAACCAGACTTCCTCCTTCGGCGCCTTCCTGGACCCGGTGGCCGACAAGTTCCTGGTCTGCGCGGCGCTGCTGGTGCTGCTGGAGCAGCAGCGCGTCGACGCCCTGGTCGCGCTGGTCATCGTCGGCCGCGAGATCGCGATCTCCGCGCTGCGCGAGTGGATGGCGCAGATCGGCGCCTCGCGCTCGGTGGCGGTGCATGTGCTGGGCAAGCTCAAGACGACGGTCCAGATGGTGGCCATCCCCTTCCTGCTGTTCGACGGCAAGGTGTTCGAGGTCATCAACACCCGGATCTGGGGCACCTGGCTGATCTACCTGGCCGCGGTGCTGACCATCTGGTCGATGGTCTACTACCTGCAGAAGGCGCTGCCGGAGATCCGGGCCAAGGCGCGCTGACCGGCGGGGCCATCCCGCGTTCGACCGCGTTCGAACCCGCGTTCGAACCCGTTCAATTCCTCGCTCACTACCTCGTTCGGTCACTCGTTCCGGGCGAACGTTGAAACAGCGTGTGAAGTGTGCGTTCGGATGCGCGGTTTCAAGCGGCGCGCTGTCCCCTGGGCGACGGGCGCGCGACCCCCCTGTATCGGGACTTCCCCCTTGTCTGAGCCGCAGGTCAAAGCGTCTAGAATCCGCTTCCCGCGCCGTTCGGGCGGCCTGGCAAACCAATGAGGGGGTACCTTCGTGAACAAGTCCGAATTGATCGAGCACATCGCCAAGCAGGCGGACATTTCCAAGGCGGCCGCGGGGCGCGCACTGGAAGCTGTCATCGGCGGTGTGAAGACCACGCTCAAGAAGAACGGGACGGTGTCGCTGGTGGGCTTCGGCACCTTCAGCGTCACGAAGAGAGCGGCCCGCACCGGCCGCAATCCGCGCACGAACGAGGCGATCAAGATCAAGTCGGCGAAGGTGCCGAAGTTCCGTCCGGGCAAGGCCCTCAAGGACGCCGTGAACTGAAAGTTTCCGGGCGCTTAGCTCAGTTGGTAGAGCACCTCCCTTACACGGAGATTGTCGGCGGTTCGAGCCCGTCAGCGCCCACCAGAAAACCGAGGCCGGTCCACGTCATCCGTGGACTAGAATGCCGCGGCCCAAAGGCGAACCCCGGTTCGCCTTTGTCGTATGTGACGTGCCATTGAAACGTGTCCTAAAAACGTCTCCTAAAAACGTGTCTTAAAGAGACCTGAGGTTGTTGATGTTCGATTTCGTACGCAAGCACACGCGGCTGTTCCAGTTCATCCTGCTGATCCTGATCGTGCCGTCCTTCGTGCTGGTCGGCGTGGAGGGCTACAGCCGCTTCATGGACGGCGGCAACGCGACGGTGGCCTCCGTGGACGGCCACAAGATCACGCAGTCCGAATGGGACCAGGCGCAGAAGACGCAGATCGAGCGCATGCGCATGGAATCGCCGACGACGGACCCCAAGGTCTTCGACTCGCCGGAAGTGCGCAAGGACGTGCTCGAGAACCTGATGCGCGAGCGCGTGCTCGCGGCCGTCGTCGCCGATGAGCATCGCACCATCAGCAACGACCAGTTGCTGGAGCTGATCCGCACGGATCCGCAGCTCGCGCCGCTGCGCGACGTGGAGACGGCCAAGCGCATCGCCGCGCAGCAGGGCCTGACGGTTGACGGCCTGCTGCAGAACGTGCGCCAGAGCCTGCAGATCAACGGCGTGCTGGGCCCGATCGCGCAGAGCGCGCTGCCCACGCAGGCCAGCGCCGGCCTGGCCTT
>NZ_DASVNZ010000002.1:0-16066 GCF_036486225.1 Roseateles sp.
GCCAGCCTGATCCAGGGCGGCGCGGCACCCAGCGTCCCGGCCAACCTGCCGCCGAGCGCCACACGCCACCGCATCAACACGAGCCTGACCTTCGACACCCTGGTGCCGGGCCGCGCCAACCAGATGGCGCGCACCGCCGCGCTGCACGTCGCCGGCGCGCCGGGCCAGATGTACAACCCGCTGTTCATCTACGGCGGCGTCGGCCTGGGCAAGACCCACCTGATCCACGCCGTCGGCAACGCGCTGCTGAAGGACCGCCCCGACGCCCGCGTGCTGTACCTGCACGCCGAGCAGTTCATCTCGGACGTCGTCAAGAACTACCAGCGCAAGACCTTCGACGAGCTCAAGGCCAAGTACCACTCGCTGGACCTGCTGCTGATCGACGACGTGCAGTTCTTCGCCGGCAAGGACCGGACGCAGGAAGAGTTCTTCAATGCGTTCGAGGCGCTGCTGGCCAAGCGCGCCCACATCATCATGACGTCGGACACCTACCCGAAGGGCCTGGTGGACATCGACGAACGCCTGACCAGCCGCTTCGACGCCGGTCTGACGGTGGCCATCGAGCCGCCGGAGCTCGAGATGCGCGTCGCGATCCTGATCAAGAAGGCCGAGGCCGAAAGCGCGCCCATGCCCGAGGACGTGGCCTTCTTCATCGCGAAGAACGTGCGCGCCAACGTGCGCGAGCTGGAAGGCGCGCTGCGCAAGGTGCTGGCCTACAGCCGCTTCTCGCACAAGGAAATCAACATCCAGCTGGCGCGCGAGGCGCTGAAGGACCTGCTGTCGATCCAGAACCGGCAGATCTCGGTCGAGAACATCCAGAAGACCGTGGCCGACTTCTACAAGATCAAGGTCGCGGACATGTACTCGAAGAAGCGCCCGGCGAGCATCGCCCGCCCGCGCCAGATCGCGATGTACCTGGCCAAGGAACTGACGCAGAAGAGCCTGCCGGAGATCGGCGAACTGTTCGGCGGCCGCGACCACACCACGGTGCTGCACGCGGTCCGCAAGATCGGCGGCGAGCGCCAGAAGAACACCGAGTTGAACCAGCAGTTGCACGTCCTGGAGCAAACGCTGAAAGGATGAGGAAAAACGCCTTCGCCTTCAGCGAAAATGCCGCGTTCGCCCGTACAGCCAACAGTGGAGAGAGGTTGACATGATCGTGTTGAAAGACAGCCAGGACAAAGTGCTTGCCGCGCTGCAGGCCGTGTCCGGCATCGTGGAACGGCGCCACACGCTGCCCATCCTGGCCAACGTGCTGGTCCGCAAGCAGGGCCGGCAGGTCGAGCTGACCACGAGCGACCTGGAAATCCAGGTCCGCACCACGGTCGAGTTCGACGGCGACGACGGCGACTTCTCCACGACCATCGGCGCGCGCAAGCTGATCGACATCCTGCGCTCGATGCCGTCGGACCAGACGGTGAGCCTGACGTCCAACCAGAGCAAGATGACGCTGCAGGGCGGCAAGAGCCGCTTCACGCTGCAGACGCTGCCATCGGACGACTTCCCGCTGGTGCAGGAGGCCGCCGACTTCGGGCCCGCGTTCAACGTGCCGCAGAAGACGCTGAAGGGCCTGATCAACCAGGTGCACTTCGCCATGGCGGTGCATGACATCCGCTACTACCTGAACGGCATCCTGTTCGTGGCCGAAGGCAAGATGCTGACGCTGGTCGCGACCGACGGCCACCGCCTCGCGCTGGCCCAGGCGGAGACCGACACCGAGATGCCCAAGCAGGAAGTCATCCTGCCGCGCAAGACGGTGCTGGAACTGATGCGTCTGCTGAAGGACGGCGGCAAGGGCGACGACGAGAGCGCGCCGATCGAGATGCGCTTCGCCGGCAACCAGGCCAAGTTCAGCTTCAGCGGCATGGAGTTCGTGACCAAGCTGGTCGAGGGCAAGTTCCCCGACTACAACCGCGTCATCCCGAAGAACCACCGCTTCCACGTGCTGATCGGCCGCCAACCGCTGCTGGCCGCGCTGCAGCGCGCGGCGATCCTGACCAGCGAGAAGTTCAAGGCGGTGCGCCTGTCCTTCGACCCGGGCCTGCTGTCGATCGCGTCGAGCAACGCCGAGCAGGAAGAAGCCAAGGAAGAGCTGGAGATCGACTACGGCGGCGACCAGATCGAGACCGGCTTCAACGTCACCTACCTGATGGACGTGCTGGCCAACATGTCGCAGGACATGGTGCGCGTGGATCTGAACGACAGCTCGTCGAGCGCGCTGCTCAGCATCCCCGAACATTCGGGCTTCAAGTACGTCGTGATGCCGATGCGGATCTAAGGTCGCGCCGCGACCTTCGCTCCTCGGAGCGGGAACGTGGCGCACCCCCAGCCCCCGCCAAGCGGGGGCTCTAGCTAGACAGTCAAACGGCCGCAGGGCGGCCTGGAACACCCACTGATGACCGATAACAGCACTCCTGAGAACACCCCGACGCCTGTGCCGCAGAACGACGGCGCGGGGTACGGCGAGTCCAGCATCCAGATCCTGGAAGGGCTGGAGGCGGTGCGCAAGCGCCCCGGCATGTACATCGGCGACACCTCGGACGGCACGGGTCTGCATCACCTGGTGTTCGAGGTCGTCGACAACTCCATCGACGAGGCGCTGGCCGGCTACTGCGACGACATCGTCATCACGATCCACACGGACAACTCGATCTCGGTCATCGACAACGGCCGGGGCATCCCGACCGGCGTGAAGATGGACGACAAGCACGAGCCCAAGCGCTCGGCGGCCGAGATCGCGCTGACGGAACTGCACGCCGGCGGCAAGTTCAACCAGAACAGCTACAAGGTCTCGGGCGGCCTGCACGGCGTGGGCGTGTCCTGCGTGAACGCGCTGTCCAAGACGCTGCGCCTGATCGTGCGCCGCGAAGGCAAGGTCCATCAGCTGGAGTTCAAGAAGGGCTTCCCGCAGGACCGCGTGATCGAGGTCCGCGACGGCGTCGAGACCAGCCCGATGAAGATCGTCGGCGAGACCGACAAGCGCGGCACCGAGGTGCACTTCCTGCCGGACACGGAGATCTTCACGCAGAACTCCGAGTTCCATTACGACATCCTGGCCAAGCGCCTGCGCGAGCTCTCGTTCCTGAACAACGGCGTGAAGATCCGCCTGGTCGACGAGCGCAACAACAAGGAAGACAACTTCGCCTTCGCGGGCGGCGTGCGCGGCTTCGTCGAGTTCATCAACAAGGGCAAGACGCCGCTCAACCCGAACATCTTCCACGCGCAGGGCGACAAGCTGTCGGACCAGAACACCAACGTCGGTGTCGAGGTGTCGATGCAGTGGAACGACGGCTTCAACGAGAGCGTCCTCTGCTTCACCAACAACATCCCGCAGCGCGACGGCGGCACCCACCTGACGGGTCTGCGCGCGGCGATGACGCGGGTGATCAACAAGTACATCGAGGACAACGAGCTGGCCAAGAAGGCCAAGGTCGACGTCACCGGCGACGACATGCGCGAAGGCCTGGCCTGCGTGATCAGCATCAAGGTGCCGGAGCCGAAGTTCAGTTCGCAGACCAAGGACAAGCTGGTGTCAAGCGAAGTGCGCGGTCCGGTGGAAGAAGTCGTCGCGAGCAAGCTGACGGACTGGCTGCTGGAGAACCCGGTCGACGCCAAGATCATCTGCGGCAAGATCGTCGAAGCCGCACGTGCGCGTGAGGCGGCGCGCAAGGCGCGCGAGATGACGCGCCGCAAGGGCGTGCTGGACGGCATGGGCCTGCCGGGCAAGCTGGCGGACTGCCAGGAGAAGGACCCGGCGCTGTGCGAGATCTACATCGTGGAGGGCGACTCCGCCGGCGGCTCCGCCAAGCAGGGTCGCGACCGCAAGTTCCAGGCCATCCTGCCGCTGCGCGGCAAGATCCTGAACGTCGAGAAGGCGCGCTACGAGAAGCTGCTGACCAGCAATGAAATCATCACGCTGATCACGGCGCTGGGCACCGGCATCGGCCGCGGCGCGGGCAGCGACGACTTCAACCCCGAGAAGCTCCGCTACCACCGCATCATCATCATGACCGACGCGGACGTGGACGGTGCGCACATCCGGACGCTGCTGCTGACCTTCTTCTACCGGCAGATGCCGGAGCTGGTGGAGCGCGGTCACATCTACATCGCGCAGCCGCCGCTGTACAAGGTCAAGGTCGGCAAGCACGAGCAGTACCTGAAGGACGGCCACGAGCTGGACGGTTTCCTGCTGAAGGTCGCGCTGAACGACGCCGAACTGCACACGGCCGGCGTGGGCACGGGCCCGGTGCTCAAGGGCGAGGAACTCGAGACGATGGCGCGCCAGTACGTGGCGGCGCAGAACGTGATCGAGCGCCTGTCGGCCTGGATGGACGGCGAGGCGCTGCACCTGCTGGCCTCGGGCCTGGCGCTCAACCTGGACACCAAGGAAGCGGCGGACATCTCGGCGACGGCGCTGCAAGTGGCGCTGCACGACGCGGCGGTGCATGCGGAAGTCGATCCGCGCACCGACAAGCAGTTCCTGCGCATCAGCCGCCGTCACCACGGCAACGTGCGCTCGAGCATCATCACGACGGACTTCGTGCACGGCGCGGACTATGAGGTCCTGGCCGAGGCCGGCAAGACCTTCAAGGGTCTGGTGGGCGAGGAAGCCGTGATCCGCAAGGGCGAGGGCGAGAAGGCCAAGGAAAGCAAGGTCGCGGACTTCCGTGCCGCGATGGCGTGGCTGATGACGCAGGCCGAGTCCAGCGTCGGCCGCCAGCGCTACAAGGGCCTGGGCGAGATGAACCCCGCGCAGCTATGGGAAACGACGATGGACCCGACGGTCCGCCGCCTGCTGCGCGTGCAGATCGAGGACGCGATCGAAGCCGACCGCGTGTTCACGATGCTGATGGGCGACGAGGTGGAACCGCGCCGTGAGTTCATCGAGCAGAACGCGCTGAGGGCGGCGAACATCGACGTGTGATCGTCGGCCCGCCGATCAGGCATCCAGCAGCGCCCGCGCTGCTTTGACGACATGGCTCATCTCTTGCGGGATGGGCCATTTCTACTTTTGCGGGCAAGGCGTTGTGCAGGATCCAGCGCGGATCGAGGGCTCAACCATCCGGAAATGCCGGTCAGTTCATCAGACGCCTGTTGCTGACTCAGCGAAGGGCCTGAGGTCGACATGACCTCCGTCATGCGCGCCCCCTGTGAAGGGTTCAGAGGTGCGCTGTTGAGGCAGTAGCGCTCCATAGACTGTCCTCGTCGTCCTCCCCGGACATCCTCGAGGTCATCTGCATGCGCGCTACCGCCTTCCGTTCAGCGTCCCTTTCCCTGATCGCCCTGTCGCTCGGCCTGCTGGCCGCGACGCCGCCTGTCCAGGCCCAGTCGATCAGCGTCAAGCCCGGCCTGTGGGCCAGCGCGAGCGTCAACACGCTCAACGGCCGCAAGATGCCGACGATCTTCGACATCAAGGGCGCGCTCACCGCGCAGCAGAAGAGCAGCCTGTCCGCCGCGATGGCCAAGCTCGGTCTGCCCGCGGGCGGCAGTCCTCACCTGGACTGCCAGAAGTCCGCCGAGTTCGCGCTCCCCAAGCCCGAGAGCGTCGAGCAATGCACCACGCAGCTCAAACCCGCCGATGCGTCCAGCGGCACCTTCACGATGAGCTGCAAGAGCGAGATGGTCAGCGGCTCCGGCGTCGGCACCTACGAGGTCAAGGACAAGTCGACCGCCACCGTGAAGGTCTCGTTCAAGGGCTCGACCGCGCAAGGCCAGCCGCTGAGTTATGACTCGTCCTCCGTGCACAAGTGGATCGGGAGCGACTGCGACTCGCCGCCGCCGGGCGTGGATCCGTCGCTGGCGGAACTGATGCGCTGAACGCTCCGGGCATCCGCTCCGGGGCAGCCCCTCAGTCCCGTGAGCCCCGGGCGATGCGATCGAGCAGCTCGCCCAGCAACAGGCGCTCACCGGCACTCAGCGCCGCCGTCTGATCCAGCGACGCCCGAAGCGCCGCCGCCGCTGCGCTCGGTCCCGCATCCGACACGGCGCCCGCCTCCCCTGTGATGGCAGCGATGACCGCCTCGCGGGCGGCGGTAGACAGCCCGGCATCACGCTCGCCCTCCGGCTGCGTCAGCAAGGTCATCACCGTGCCTGTCCCGGCCGACTTGATCAGGTCGATTGCGCGCGCCTCGCTGGTCTTCAGCCGGCCTGCCAGCGCCAGGTTCCGCACTCGCTTCTGCAGGACCTCCAGCCCCGCCTGCGCGATCTGCGCCGTGGCGCCGGCGGTGCCCTGCCCACTCAAGATCGCAAACAGCGCCGGATGCGCGAGACCGAAGGCCACGTGCAGATCCCACCCTGCGCGCAGCTCCTCCAGCGGGTCGGGATCCGGGACCCGCGTCGACTTCTCGGCAACGTAGGTGTTCAGCCGATGCACCGCCACGGCGTCCAGCAGCCCCCGCTTGTCGCCGAACAGCCGGTAGATCGTGGGCGCCTGCACGCCCGCGGCGGCGGCCACAGCGCGCGTCGTCGCCGCTTCCTGGCCCTCCCGGTCGATCAGGACCATGGCGGCTTCCAGGATCCGGGCCCGGTTGATGTCCGCCTGGCTGGGATCGGCGGGACTCGGTTCGTCGCCTGCGGGCTGCACTCGTTTCATGGGCTCGCACGATACCTCACGTTGTTTCCGCCGATAACAGTCGCTTGCTATCTCTGATGTATCAATGGCATCATCTGACTGTTATCAACGGAAACATCGATTGGATCAGCCATGTTCGTCGTCACCGGAGCCAGCGGAAAGCTTGGCCGCGCCATCGTTCATCAGCTCGCGCAGCGGGTGCCCGTCGGGCGCCTCGTCGCGGTCAGCCGCAACCCCGCCGCGTTGGCGGACCTCGCCGCGCTCGGCGTCGACGTCCGCCAGGGAGACTTCGCGGATCCGCCCAGCCTGGCGTCCGCCTTCAAGGGAACGAAGCAGCTCCTGCTGATCTCCTCGAATGCGAAGGCCTACGGGGGTGACTCGCTCGGACAGCATCGCGTGGCCCTCGCCGCGGCGCGCGACGCGGGGATCGAGCGTGTCGTCTACACGAGTCACATGGCCGTGAGCCATGACTCCGCCTTTCCGCCGATGCACGAGCACGCCGCCACCGAAGACACGCTTCGCGCCAGCGGGCTGAGCTGGACCGCGCTGCGCAACGGTTTCTACGGATCGAGCGGCCTGGCAATGCTGGCGGAAGGGATGCGGACCGGCGCCTTCGACACCGCAGCCGACGGGCCGGTATCCTGGGCGGCCCATGCGGACCTCGCTGAAGCCGCGGCGCGCGTGTTGATCGACACGTCCCGCGAAAGCGGCCCGACTTCGCCGCTCACCGGTCCGGAAGCGCTGGACCTGTCGGACCTGGCGGCCATCGCCTCCAGCCTCATGGGCAAGCCCGTGGTCCGATGCACCCATCCCGTGGACGCGTTGCGGGCCAGGCTCGAGGAGAAGGGTCTGCCGCCGGCGGTCGTGGCGATCTCGCTCGGGTTCTACGAGGCTGCGCGCCAGGGAGAGTTCTCCACGGTCGATCCGGCCCTGGAGCGCTTGCTCGGTCGCCCGCCGATCCGCATGCGGGACCTGATCGCGCAACAGCTCGGCAGCTGAGCCCCGAGCAAGCGAGGACAGCAAGGAGGACGAGCCCCCGATCTCGCAGGTCGGCTCGGACGGGGTGCGATGGAGCGCATTGACATATGACGATCATCATATTAATCTCCGCTCCCATGAACGCTCCGTCCTCCTCTGCCCGCTCCACCCGCAAGGAAGAATCCCGCGACCGAATCCTCGACGTCGCCTCGCGCACTGTCCGCCGCGTCGGTTTCGACGGCGTGGGCGTCGCCGATGTGATGAAGCAGGCCGGGCTGACGCACGGCGGCTTCTACGCGCACTTCCCGTCGCGCGACGATCTGCTGATCGCCGCCTCGGTGCGCGCCGGGCAGGACAGTCAGGCGCTCCACCAGAGCCATGTCGAGCGCCTCCTCGCCGCCGGCGTCCCGCCGTTCCGCGCGCTGGTGGAAACCTATCTGCATGAAGCCGGCCTCGACAACATCGAGTGCGGATGCCCCGTCGCCGCACTGGTGTCGGAGATGCCCCGTCAATCGAATGCCGTCCAGGAAGAGGGTCGCAGCCTTGTCCTGAACCTGCAGCGGATGGTCGCCGAGGCGCTGGGGCCCGATGCTTCCCCCGACGCCGCCTGGCCCATCGCCGCGACGCTGATCGGTGCGCTGCAGTTGGCCCGCGCCGTCGGCGATCGGGACCAGGCGCTCGCCATCCTCGCCGGCACGAAGCGCTCGCTGCTGGCCGAGCACGCCGAAGCCGCTGAACCCACCAAGCCCGCCTCGAAGCCGGCCCGACCGACGCGCTGATTCCGCTTTCCATCGGGGACCGTCAGGTCCCTTCTCTTTGCCCACGAATATGACGCTCGTCATATCAAACCAACGCGCCACGGCGCAGAAGGAAGTTCCATGCAGATCAAGGATGCCGTCGTCTTCATCACCGGCGCGAACCGGGGCCTCGGGCTCGAATTCGCCAAGCAGGCCCTGGCCCGCGGCGCGAAGAAGGTCTACGCCGCAGCGCGCGACGTCTCGACCATCACGCTGCCGGGCGTCGTGCCGGTGCAGCTCGACGTGACCAAGCCCGAACAAGCCGCCGCCGCCGCGCGTGCTTGCGGCGACGTGACGCTGCTCATCAACAACGCCGGCATCGGCCGCGTCGGCGGGATCGCGAGCGACAACGCCGAGACCGTCCTGCGCGAGCAGCTGGACACCAACCTGTTCGGCATCTTCCACGTCGCGCGCGCGTTTGCGCCGGTCCTTGGCCGCAACGGCGGCGGCGCGATCCTGAACATGCTGTCCATCCTCAGCTGGGTGAACACGCCGATGCTCGGCGCCTACGGCGTCAGCAAGGCCGCGGCCTGGGCGCTGACCAACAGCCTGCGCGCCGAACTCGCGCCGCAGGGCACGCTGGTCGCCGGCTTCCACGGCGGCTTCATCGACACGGACATGATCCGCGACTTCGACGTGCCCAAGGCCCGGCCCGAGGACGTGGTCCGCCATTCGCTCGACGAGATCGAGCAGGGCGCCGTCGAGATCACCGTCGACGACTCGACCCGCCAGGTCAAGAAGGCGCTGTCGGACGGGGTGTACCTGATGGATCCGATGGCGCATTGAGCGCATCGGGCGCATCGATTGCGACGAGCGCACGCTCGTCGAAGAAGTTCACGCTGAACCGGCGCCGCAGGCGGAAGCCCAGGCGCTCGTAGAGTGCGATCGCCGTGACGTTGTCGGTGAACACGTGGAGGAAGGGCGTCTCGCCGCGGGCGAGGATGCCCTGCGCCACCGCCTTCATCAGCGATGCCGCGAAGCCCCGTCCGCGGCACGACGGGTCGACGCAGACCGCGCTGACCTCCGTGAAGCCGGGGACCTTCATCCGCTCGCCCGACAACGCCACGAGCCGCCGCTCCAGCCGGACGCCGATGTAGCGGCCCAGCTCGAGGGTGCGTTGCCCGAAAGGGCCGGGCTGCGTCGCGCGCACGAGTTCGAGGATGTCCGGCACGTCGGCCGAGCTCATCGTCAGCGTTTCGATGTCCGGCACGGATGCCATCGCCGATGGATCCACCAGCACCATCTGATCGACCGGCGCCCGCTTGAACGGCACGAGGCCGCCGAACGGACGTTCCTCTTCCGCCACCACGAGCACGACGGGCGACCCGATGCGAAGCAGTTCAACGAGCTGCGCGGAAGTGCCAGTCGTCGTGGGCCTCACGGCACCGAAGGGGCCGACGTCCGGCGCGAATCGCCAGGCGTCGCCCTCCCCGGCAGCGAGCGAAGCTTGCCGCCCCGTGACCGCATGCCAGACCACATGATCGAGCAGCGAATCGTTGGACGGCGTCGGGACAGAAGAGGTCGGCGCGATGTTCATGCGCCTGGACTCTAGGCGGTCGGCGGGCCGGACGCCACGGTCGTCCGCGACATGCCGGCGGTCATTCACGACACGCCGGCGGCCGCGTCGCTCAAAGCCCGCTTCCGCGCATCACTCCGCCTTTGCGCCCGCGGCCTTGATGACCGGATCCCACTTCTTGATCTCGGACGCCGTCTGCACGCCGAGCGCCTGCGGCTTGAGCCGGTCGCCCTGCGGCGGGACCACGCCCATCTCCTGGAAGCGCTTCACGACGTTGGCATCCGCCAGCGCGTGGCGCAGCGCTGTGTTCAGGCGCGTGACCACCGGGGCCGGCGTGCCCTTGGGCGCGTACACGCCGTGCCAGACGGCGAGCTCGAAGCCCGGCAGGCCGCCCTCGGCGAAGGTGGGTACGTTCGGCAACTGCGACACACGCGCCTTGGTCGCCATCGCGTAGGCCTTGAGCGCGCCCGAGGCCACGTGAGGGCCCGTCGCCACCGGCTGATCGCAGATCAGGTCGACGTTGCCGGCGATCACGTCCTGCAGCGCCGGACCCGTGCCGCGGTACGGCACCATGGTCACCGTCGTGTTCGTGGTCTGGCTGAACAGCATCGCGCAGAGGTGCGAGGTCGCGCCGACGCCGGCATGCGCGAAGCGCACCTCGCCCGGCTTGGCCTTCATCTGCTTGATGACCTCCGCGACCGTCGCGGGCGCGAAGTCCTTGTTGCCCACCAGGATCATCGGCACATCGCCCGCCAAGCTGATCGGCGTCAGGTCCTTGTTGGCGTCGAAGGTGAGCTTCGGATATAACGCCGGGGCCGTCGCGATGCCCATGTTGTGCAGCAGGATCGTGTAGCCGTCGGCTGGCGCACGCACCACCTTCGCCGTGCCGATCGTGCCTCCCGCGCCGCCCGCGTTCTCGACGATCACCTGCTGGCCCAGGTCACGCGTCATCGCCTCGGCGATCAGCCGGCCGATCACGTCGGTCGAGCCGCCCGTCGCGTACGGGATCACCATCGTGATCGGCTTGTCCGGATACGCGGCCGACGCCGCCGTCGCCACCGCCATCGAAACCGCCGTCACCGTGACGGCCAGGACCTTCTTCGCAATCTTTCGCATGTCTCGCTCCAAGGGGTAAGGAAGTGCGCCTCCGGTCCATCGCCGGTCGCTGCGTGTCTGTCGATGCAGGAAATGGAAAACTTCCGGCGCGCGCCGTCAGGCCGCGCCGATGCCGCCGAAGCTCATCAGCTTCAGTTCGGTGTATTCGTCCAGGCCGTGCCGGGAGCCTTCGCGCCCCAGCCCGGATTGCTTGATGCCGCCGAAGGGCACCGTCTCGCTCGAGATCGCGCCGGTGTTGATGCCGACCATCCCGGACTCGATCGCCTCCGCGACGCGGAAGCAGCGCGCCACGTCGCGCGAGTAGAAGTAGCTCGCCAGGCCGAACTCGCTCGCATTGGCCCAGGCGATCGCCTCGGCTTCGCTGTCGAAGGCCACCAGCGGCGCGACGGGTCCGAAGGTCTCCTCGTCCAGGCAGCGCATGCCGGCCTTCACGTCGAGCAGCACGGTCGGCTGCATGAACCAGCCGGGACCGTCGACCGCTTCTCCGCCGATGCCCAGACGTGCGCCGCGATCGAGCGCATCCCGCACGTGCGACAGCGCCTTGCGCCGCGCCGCCTCGTTGATCAGCGGGCCCTGCGTCACGCCCTCGTCCAGGCCGTTGCCGGTCCGCAGCGCGCGGACGCGCTCGATGAGCCGAGACGCGAAGGCCTCGTAGACGCCGCGCTGCACGAACAGCCGGTTGGCGCAGACGCAGGTCTGGCCCGCGTTGCGGAACTTGGAGGCGATGGCGCCCTCCACGGCGGCGTCGAGATCCGCATCGTCGAAGACGATGAACGGCGCGTTGCCGCCGAGTTCCAGGCCGAGCTTCTTCACCGTCGGCGCGCATTGCGTCATCAGCAACCGGCCCACGGGCGTCGAGCCGGTGAAGCTGAGCATCCGCACCGTCGGCGAGGACGTGAGGACTGCGCCGATCTCGACGGCATCGCCAACGACGACATTCAGCACCCCGACGGGAAGCCCTGCTTCGAGCGCCAGTTCCGCAAGCCGCAACGCGGTCAGCGGTGTCAGCTCCGAAGGCTTGAGCACGATCGTGCAACCGGCTGCAAGCGCCGGGGCGACCTTGCGCGTGACCATCGCCGCCGGGAAGTTCCAGGGCGTGATCGCGGCACAGACGCCGACGGGCTCGCGCACCACCAGCTGCCGGCGGTCCGACGACGAGGCCGGGATCGTCTCGCCATGCAGCCGCCGCGCCTCCTCCGCATAGAAGCGGATGTAGCTCGCGGCATAAACGATCTCGGCGCGCGCTTCCGCCAGCGGCTTGCCCTGCTCCGAGACCATGATGCGCGCCAGCTCGTCGGTCTTCGCGATGACCAGCTCGAACCAGCGCTGCAGCACCTCGGCGCGGGCGTGACCGCCGCGCCGACGCCACTCGACCTGCGCGATGCGCGCCGCTTCGATGGCCGCCTGCGCGTCCTGCGCGGAGTCCTTGCGCACCTGCGCGACGCGCTCGCCGGTCGCTGGATTGACGACGTCGAAGGAAGCGCTCATCGCGTCAGGTCCTGCCTACGAAGCGGTAGAGCTCGGTGTGGTCCGCACCCGCGCCCAGCGATTCGGAGGCTTCGGCGGTCATCGCGTACACGTCTTGCGCGAGCGCCATCGGCAGTCCCATCGCGCGACCCAGCGACGCGGCGATGCCGACGTCCTTCGCCTGCAGCGCCAGCGAGAAGCCCGAGTTGAAGGCGCCGTTCAGCATGAACTGGTGGGCCTTGTTCTCGGTCGTGTTGTTGCGCCCGGTCGAGGCCTGGATCACGTCGACGATCGTGGCCGGGGCTATGCCGAAGGCCTCGCCGACGTGGATCGCTTCCGCGGTGGCGATCAGCGCCGCGGCGGAGACGTAGTTGTTCAACGCCTTCAACGCGTGGCCGGCGCCGACCGGTCCGACGTGGGTGATGGCCTTGCCCAGCGTCTCCAGCACCGGACGGACGCGCTCGAAGGCGGGAACGTCGCCGCCCACCATGATCGCCAGCGTGCCGGCAACCGCCTTCTTCACGCCGCCCGAGACCGGCGCGTCGATCAGCGTGACGCCGGCGCCGGCCAGACGCTCGGCCAGCGCGCGGGTGCGGTTGGGGTCGGCCGAGCTCATCTCGACCACCACGGCGCCGCGCTTGAGCTGCGAGGCCAAGGGCCCCACGACCGCGTCGACGATGTCCGAGTTCGGCAGCATGGTGATGAGGACGTCGCAGTCCGCGTAATCGCCGGGAGCGCCGGGAGCGCCGGCTCCGCTGGCGATGCGGACGCCGGGATGCGCGTCGGCGAAGGCGGCGGCCACCTCCGGCCGAGCGTCCTGCACGACCAGCTCATGGCCGGCGGCGTGCAGCAGGTGGGCCATGGGCGTGCCCATCATGCCCAGGCCGATGAATCCGATGCGGGTCATGGCGGCGGCTCCTCAGGCGTCCATTTCCTTGAACACCTCGGCGGCGACCCGGAACGAGTCGATCGCCGCCGGCACGCCGCAGTAGATCGCCGTCTGCAGGAAGACTTCCTTGATCTCGTCGCGCGTCAGGCCGTTGTTGATGGCGCCGCGCACATGCAGCTTCAGCTCGTGCGGACGGTTCAGCGCGGTGATCATGGCCAGGTTCAGGAAGGAGCGCGTGCGGCGGTCCAGGCCCGGACGGTTCCAGACGTCGCCCCAGCAGTACTGCGTGACCAGCTCCTGCATGTCGATGTTGAAGTCGGTCGCGTTCTTGATCGAGTTGTCGACGTACTCGGCGCCGAGGACTTCGCGCCGGGTCGAGAGCCCTTGGTCGAACAGGGCCTGGTTCTTCGGGGCGTACGCACGGGTCATCGGAAACTCCTGGTGAATGGGGGTGAGGTGGAACGGGACGGACCGTGGCGATCCGTCGATGGGCCAATGGTGGCTGATTGTCTGACAATCTGACATTGGGAATACGTGGATTGAAAGGAGCGCGGACGTGTTGTATGACAATCCGTCTGTATGAACATCGGGTGATCCGGACGTCCGGCCATCGCCCGCCCACAGGTAGGATCCGGCCCATGAGCCTCGTGAAAGTAGCCCGGGAAGAGACGTCCTTGCGCCAGCGCGCCACGCAGGCGCTGCGCACCGCCATCCTGGACGGCGTGCTGGCGCCGGGCCAGAAGCTGTCCGAGCGGGAGCTCTGCGAGAGCCTGGACGTCAGCCGTTCCTGCGTGCGGGAGTCGCTGCAGCATCTGCAGGCGGAGGGGCTGATCACGATCATTCCGCACCGCGGGCCGGAGGTGACCAGCATCTCCCGCGACGAGGTGCGCGAGATCTACGAGGTCCGGGCCAGCCTGGAGAGCCTGGCCGGGCGCGGCTTCGCGATGAATGCGTCGGATGCGCAGCAGGCGGCGCTGCGCGCCAAGCTGAGCGAGTTGGCGCAGGCGCATGCCGCGGGCGACCGGGCCCGGATCCTCACGATCAAGAACCAGTTCTACGACATCCTGGTCGAGGGCTGCGGCAACACCGTGGCGGGACAGATGCTGAAGCAGCTCAACAACCGGGTGACGGTACTGCGCCGCATCTCGATGGCGCAGCCGGGACGGCTGCCCGAGACGCTGCGGGAACTTGATGCGATCGTCACGGCGATCGAGCAGCGCGACGGCGAGCTCGCCGCGCGGCTGTGCGGCGAGCATGTGAAGCAGGCGGCGGAGAACGTGCTCCGCAGCATGGGCTGAGCGCCGCCGCCGCTCCTTCGGAAGCGGCGGCATCGGGCCTCAATCGGCGTACTGCCCCGACGCCTCGATCACCTTCTTCCAGCGCGCGACTTCGGTCTCGACGAAGTGCTTGTGGCCGGCCGGCTCCAGTCGGCCGTCATTGACGACGCTGATGCCCAGCGCCTCCGAGCGCTTGATCAGGTCCGGGTCCTTCAACGCCGCCTTGAGCGCGTCGTTGAGCTTCTTGAGCACCGGCGCGGGCGTGTCCTTGGGCGCATAGAGCCCGTGCCAGACGGTGACGCTGAAGTCCTTCAGGCCGGCCTCCGACAGCGTCGGCAATGCGGCCAGCGCCGGCAGCGTCATCCGCTGCGTGCTGGTCACCGCGTAGGCCTTGACCTTGCCGCCCTCGATCTGCGGCACGGCGTTGGTGGCCTGCTCGCACATGATGTCGACCTGGCCGCCCATCAGGTCGGTCATCGCCGGGCCGGTGCCCTTGTACGGGACCGAGGTCAGGTTGGTCTTCAGCGCCGACTGCAGCATCAGCCCGCACAACTGCGACGCGGAGCCCACGCCGGCATGGGCCAGGTTGATCTTCGACGGATCGGCGGCGATGAACTTGCGCAGTTCGTCGAAGGTCTTCGCGGGCATCGTCGGCTTGGCGATCAGCGTGGACGGCGCCTCGTTGATCAGGCCGAGGAAGGCGAAGTCGTTGATGCCCTGGTAGGGCAACTTGCGGTAGAGCGACGGCGCGGTCGCGAAGCCGATGTGGTGCACCAGCAGCGTGTAGCCGTCGGGCGGTGCCTTGGCCACGCGCGAGGTGCCCAGCGTGCCGCCCGCGCCGCCGACGTTCTCGACGATCACGGTCTGCCCGAGCTTCTTGCGCAGCGCCTCGGCCAGGTCGCGGGCGATCTTGTCCGACGGCCCGCCCGCCGCGAACGGCACGATCAGCGTCACCGGCTTGTCCGGGAATTCGGCCCGCGCCAGCGTCGTCACGACGCCCAACGCCACCGCGATGCCGGTCAGCGCCAGCCGCCTGCGGATCTTGTCCATGCGTGTCTCCTCGATGTCCTCTGATGGGATCTGTGGCTCTGTCCGAGGCGACCGCCCCGGCCCATGCCGATCATCGAGATCCGTGCCGCTTCACACCAATGCCGGATTTGTTGGCTTTGATGCCGCGCCGGCACCGCCGGGGCGCTGCACGGCGCCCGCGTTCATGCGGAGTTCATCCGTGACTCAGGCCGACACGCCGCCCTCGCCGGCGGCCGCCGTCCAGAACGTCTCAGCCGCCGCGCCCATGGCCCCGCGATCGCGATGCAGCCGGATGTCGAGGTCCAGGTGCCAGTCCGTGCCCCCGGCGACCACCAGGCGCCCGGCGGCGAGGTCCTCGCCGATGAGGATCTTCGGCAGCCAGGCCACGCCGCGGCCGTCCAGCGCCATCGTGCGCAGCACCGACGC
>NZ_DASVNZ010000009.1:0-10892 GCF_036486225.1 Roseateles sp.
TCTTCGGACAGTTGCTCTACAAATCCGCGGTCGCGCGCTGGACACGCACCTTGGCCACGATGTTCGCTGCGGGCGTGCCGCTCGTGGAGGCGCTGGACTCGGTGGGCGGCGCCTCCGGCAATGCGGTGTTCGTCGAGGCGACGGAGAAGATCCAGCGCGACGTGTCGACCGGCGCGTCGCTGACCACTTCGATGCAGACGACCGGCATCTTCCCGATCATGGTCCTGCAGATGTCGTCGATCGGCGAGGAATCCGGCTCGCTGGACCACATGCTGGGCAAGGCGGCCGACTTCTATGAAGAAGAGGTGGATGACGCCGTCAAGGCGCTGTCCAGCCTGATGGAGCCCATCATCATCGTGTTCCTGGGCACCTTGATCGGCGGCATCGTGATCTCGATGTACCTGCCGATCTTCAAGTTGGGCGCGGTGGTGTAAGTGCTGGACCAGGCTCTGCTGGACTTGCTGCTGTCACCTGCGTTCCTCGGCCTTGTCGGCCTGTGTGTCGGCAGTTTCCTCAACGTCGTCATCTACCGCCTGCCGGTGATGCTGCACCGCGAGTGGCTGTCCGATTGCGCCGATCAACTGGCGCTCGAGAGCGACCTGCGCACCCATGCGGGTCTCGACGGAGCGGCCGCCAGCCATCTGGCGGTCGCCGCGGTCCCGCTGCGCGAGTCGCTGGATCGTCAGCCGCCGTTCTCGCTGGTCCGCCCGGCATCGCGCTGCCCTCACTGCGGACACCGACTGCGCTGGCACGAGAACCTGCCGCTGCTCGGCTGGCTGCGGCTGGGTGGGAAATGCGCCTCCTGCAAGGCGCCGATCTCGGCGCGCTACCCGTTTGTCGAACTGCTCACGGGCCTGCTGTTCGCAGGCATCGCCTGGCGCCTCGGCGCACAGCCGGCGAGCCTGCTGTATTGCGGCTTCGCCGCAGCCCTGGTGGCGCTGGCCGGCATCGACTGGGACACCACCCTGCTGCCCGACGGCATCAACCAGCCTCTGTTGTGGGCCGGCTTGATTGCCTCCTACGCAGGATGGATTCCCGTCTCGCTGACCGATGCGCTGATCGGTGCACTGGCGGGTTACCTGTCCCTGTGGTCGATCTATTGGGCGTACAAACTCGCCACCGGCAAGGAGGGCATGGGCTACGGCGACTTCAAGCTGCTGGCAGCCCTCGGCGTGTGGCTGGGCTGGCAGATGGTGCTGCCGGTCGCGTTGTTCGCTTCGCTGATCGGTGCCGTGGTGGGCATCGGGCTGAAACTGCGAGGCGGACTGCGCGAGGGTCGCTATGTGCCATTCGGTCCGTTCCTGGCCGGCGGCGGACTCGCCGTGCTCCTGATCGGCACCGCGAAGGTCGCGATCTGGCTGGGACTTCAGCCCGTCTGAGCTGCGCCAGTAGCCACTCATGCGCATCGGTCTCACCGGCGGCATCGGCAGCGGCAAGAGCACCGTCGCAGCGGCGCTGGTGGCGCGGGGCGACGCGCTGCTGGTCGACACCGACGCGATCTCCCGCGCGTTGACCTCGACCGGCGGCGGCGCGATCTCCGCCATCGAGGCGAGGTTCGGTCCCGCCTTCATCGCAGAGAATGGGGCGCTCGACCGCGGCGCGATGCGGGAACTGGCTTTCCGGGACCCGCAGGCCAAGCGCGCGCTCGAAGCCATCCTGCATCCGATGATCGGCGCGGAAACCATGCGGCAGGCGGCGCTCGCCAAGCCGGGGCAGCGGATCGTGTTCGATGTGCCGCTGCTGGTCGAATCAGGACGCTGGCGGCGCCTGGTCGATCGGGTGCTGGTCGTCGACTGCCGGGAAGACACACAGATCGCCCGCGTCATCGCGCGCTCGGGACTGAGCGAGGCGGCCGTGCGGGCCATCCTTGCCCAGCAGGCAACGCGGATTCAGCGCCGCGCCGCCGCGGATGCGGTGATCCATAACGACGGCCTCACGATCGGGCAGTTGCAAGACGAGGTGGCCCTCCTGTTGACCAGTCCCCTGTTCTGACCGCCCTCACCCGTTCCGTGGGGGAGGCCGCGACGCACTGTGAAACAATGGTCACTTGCCGCAAAGGGATGTCGACTTGGTCCTCTACGAATACCCGTTCAACGAGAGCATCCGCACGATGCTCAGACTCGAACACCTGTTCGATCGGCTCGGTCAGCTGATGGCACGCGACACCGCGATGGATCACCACTTCGCGTTGGCCACCATCTTCGAGGTGATGGACGTCGCCTCGCGCGCCGACCTCAAGGCCGACCTGCTCAAGGAGCTGGAACGCCACCGCACGCAGTTCAACAGCTACCGCGGCAATCCGGCGGTGTCGGAAGCCGTGCTGGACGAGGTGGTCGGCCGCATCGATGCGGCCTTCGACAAGCTCAACCAGTTGCCTGGCAAGGCCGGTCACACGCTCACGACCAACGAATGGCTGATGAGCATTCGCAGCCGGATCTCGATCCCGGGGGGGACCTGCGAGTTCGACCTGCCCGCCTACTACGCGTGGCAGCAACTGTTGCCGGTGCGTCGACGCAACGACCTGATGCAGTGGGCGCAGACGCTGATGCCGCTGGCCGAGGCGCTCAATGTGCTGCTCGGCCTGCTGCGCGACAGCGGCTCGCCGCACAAGGTGGCCGCGCACGGCGGCCAGTACCAGCAGAGTCTCCCGCCCGGCCGCAGCTTCCACATGCTGCGCATGCGGATCGACCCCAGCCTGGGCTTGATCCCGGAGATCAGCGGCCACCGGCTGATGGTCTCGATCCGGCTGATGCGCCAGGATGAAGACGGGCGCTTGAAACCGGCCCCCGTGGACGCCACCTTCGAACTGACCCTCTGTTCCTGACCTGGTGCGCCTGGCGCCAGCCGTCAGGCGCGCCCTGTCGTTCCGTTTCCGCCATGACCGAGAAATTCATCCCCGCCACGCCGGCGCCCCGCATCGTTCCCTGCCCGACCTGCGGCGGCGACAGCCTGTTCGCGCCGAGCAACCTCTGGCGACCGTTCTGCAGCGAGCGTTGCCGCCAGATCGACCTGGGCCATTGGTCCGACGAATCGTTCCGCATGCCCGCGCCGCCGACGACGGTCGACGAGGACGACGCCTCGAAGTAGGACCTTGAGTTCGCTGGCGGCCGTTGAGCGGATCAGGCCGGCAGCAGTGCCCGTCGCACCAGATCCTCACGCGCCAGCTCCGGCGTCGTGAACAGGTGGGTGTGCCAGCCGAGGGCCTTCGCGGCCGCGATGTTGGCCGGATGGTCGTCGAGGAACAGGACCTCTTCGGGCCTGGCGCCGAACTGCTCGAGCGCGAGATCGAAGATCTCGCGCGACGGCTTCGACTGCTTCACCCGCCCGGAGAACACCCCCGACACGAACCAGTCCTTCAGCGGGAAGGTCTGCTCGAGGTAATCGGCATACGGCTCCGGCATGTTGGACAGGAAATGCAGCGTGTGTCCTTGTGCGTTCAGCTCCTGGATCAACGCCGCGGAGCCTTCGATGAGCTTCAGCTCCGACGGCACCGCGTCCATCACCGCGACGATGTCCTCGCGCGGCCAGCCGGTGCGCGCGTGGATGCGGTCCGCCGTGGTGGGCGCATCCGCCAGCCCCTGGTCGAACGCCCCCCAATCGCCGCTGTAGGCCTGGAAGAAGTCCTTGGCGACGGCAGCGCCCTCGACTTCGTCGGCGACGCGGTGGGCCCAGACTCGGGCCAGGAAACTCGGCGGGTGCCAACGGAACAGCACGGCGCCGAAATCGAACACGATCTTCATCTGACTCGTTCTCTACTGCGTGGGATTCGGGGAAGCGCGCTCAGCTGCGCACCTTGGCCAGCAAGCCGGCCGTGGACGCGTCCAGGCCCGACGCATCGCCGCTGGTCAGGCGCGGCAGCAGGCTGTTGCACAGCGCCTTGCCGAGCTCCACGCCCCACTGGTCGAAGCTGTTGATGTTCCACACCGCACCGCTGACGAACACACGATGCTCGTACAGCGCGATCAGCGCGCCGAGCGACGACGGCGTCAGCGCCTCCAGCAGCAGTGTCGTGCTCGGCCGGTTGCCGGTGAATCTCCGATGCCGTGCCAGCACGTCCGGATCGAGATCCTGGGACGCCGTCGGCGCCTTCTCCGTGCGCGCAGCTTCCGCGGTCTTGCCCTGCATCAGCGCCTGCGATTGCGCGAGGCAATTCGCCAGCAGCTTCACGTGCTGGTCCTTGAGCTTGTCCAGCAGTTCGCCGCGCACATGCGCGCCGAAGTTCGGCGTCTTGACGGCGATGAACTCCACCGGGATCACATCGGTTCCCTGGTGCAGCATCTGGAAGTAGGCATGCTGGCCGTTGGTGCCGGCCTCGCCCCAGACCACCGGGCTGGTGGCAAAGCTCAGCGGGTCACCGGCGCGGTCCACGCCCTTGCCGTTGCTCTCCATCTCCAGCTGCTGCAGATAGGCCGGCAGCCGGCGCAGGCCTTGGTGATACGGCGCCACGGAGCGGCTGGTGAAACCGTGGAAATTGCGGTACCAGACATCCAGCAGCCCCAGCAGGACAGGCAGGTTCCCGTCCAGCGGCGCGCTGCGGAAATGCTGGTCCATCGCATGCGCACCGGCCAGCAGCGCACGGAAGTGGGTCGAGCCCACGGCGATCGCGATCGGCAGTCCGATCACCGACCACAACGAATAGCGCCCGCCGACCCAATCCCAGAAGCCGAAGGTCGTCGTGATGCCGAACTCCGCCGCCGCCTTAGCGTTGCTGGTCGTGGCGGCGAAGTGCCTGGCGATGTCGGTTCCGCCGTTCTGCAGGAACCAGGCCTTGGCGGCCATCGCATTGGCCAGCGTTTCCTGCGTCGTGAAGGTCTTGGAGGCAACGATGAACTGCGTGGTCTTCGGATCCAGGTCCCGCAGCACCGGGGCCAGGTCGTGCCCGTCGACGTTCGACACGAAATGCAGCGTCAATCCGGCCGGCACATACGACTGCAAGGCCTGCACGACCATCGCCGGCCCGAGGTCCGAGCCGCCGATGCCGATGTGCACGACATCGGTGATGCCGCTGCGGGCCGCGTCGCGGACCGCGTCGGCGAAGGCCAGCATGCGCGCGAGCGAGGCCTGCACCTCGTCCGAATGCGGCCCCTGCCCCGCCGGCGCGCGCAGCGCCGTGTGCAGCACCGCGCGACCTTCCGTCGCGTTGATGGGATCGCCGTTGAACAGCGCCTCGCGCTGCGACTCCAGCTGCACGTCCCGGGCCAGCGTCAGCAGCAGTTCCAGCGCGCGGGCGTCGATGCGGTTCTTCGACAGGTCCGCGAACACCTCCGGCGCCTGCAGCGACCAGGCCGGGAAGCGGCCCTCATCGGTCGCAAAGGCCTGGCGCACGTCGAACGCGCGTCCGGATTGCTGGAAGTGGCTGTGCAAGGCCGCCCAGGTCGGGCTGCGGTCGCAACGCGGGAACTCGGTCATCGCAGGCTTTCGATCATCTGGTCCAGCTTGCCGGCATCGACGGCAAACAGGCGGATGCCTTCGGCCAGCTTCTCGGTGGCCATCGCATCCTGGTTGAGGGCGAAGCGGAACGCCGCCTCGTTGAAGGAGACCTTAGGCAAGTCCTGGGCCTTGGCGGCATCCGCGTCGAGCGCGCGCGCCAGCGAGGCTTCGCTGCCCTGCAGCTGGGCGAGCAGGTCGGGGCTGATCGTCAGCAGGTCGCAGCCGGCGAGCGCCTGGATCTGGCCCACGTTACGGAAGCTCGCACCCATCACTTCAGTCGAGATGTCGTGCTTCTTGAAGTAGTTGTAGATGGCGGCCACAGACTTCACGCCGGGGTCGTTGACGCCCGCATTGGCGGCCTCGTCCCAGTTCGGGCCGGCGGCCTTCTTGTACCAGTCGTAGATGCGGCCGACGAAGGGCGAGATCAACTGGATGCCGTTCTCGCCGCACGCCACCGCCTGGCAGAACGAGAACAGCAGCGTCAGGTTGGTATGGATGCCTTCGACTTCCAGTTCGCGCGCAGCCTGGATACCCTCCCAGGTCGACGCGACCTTGATCAGCACGCGGTCACGGCCGATGCCGGCGTCCTCGTACATCTGGATCAGGCGGCGGGCCCGCGCGAGCGAGGCCACCGTATCGAAGCTCAGGCGGGCGTCGACCTCGGTCGACACGCGACCCGGCACGACCTTCAGGATCTCCAGGCCGAAAGCCACCAGCACCTTGTCGACGATCAGGTCCAGCGCGTCCGTCTTGTTCGCGGCAACGGTGTCCTCGAGCAGGTGGGCATAGTCCGGCGACTGGACGGCCTTCAGGATCAACGATGGGTTCGTCGTCGCATCGCGCGGCGTGAACTGCGCCAGCTGCTTGAAATTGCCGGTGTCGGCGACGACGGTGGTGAAGGCCTTGAGTTGTTCGAGCTGGTTCATGAGCGTAGGCGCCTGAGGCGGTCGAGAACGGACGGGACGCGTCGGAGGCATGGGCCTTGCCCCTGCCTCCGGCGGAGAAAGACGTATTAGAACTGCTGGCGACACCCGCCTCGGGAGGTGGCGCGCACGTTGACCGGCCCAAGAAACTGGGGCATCATAATTCCGGTAACTTCGTTACATCAAGACATCGCCAACAACTCTTACGCCCCGACGCGGGGCGCCGCGCTCATGTCCTTCGACCTTGTCTTCTTTGGTGGCACCGGTGACCTGACCTGGCGCAAGCTGATGCCCGCGCTCTTCCAGGCGTTCCGCCACGGCAAGCTGCCCGAAGGCGGCCGCATCCTGGCGGTCGCCCGCGACGAGCAGTCCGACGAGCGCTATCGCGAGTGGCTCAAGGAACGCTTCCAGGAGGTCGAAGCCGGCAAACGGCCGAACGACGACGAGTTCGCCCGCTTCTCCGAGTTGGTGCATTACCGCCGCATGGACCTGTCCCAGCCCGACCACTACGCGCGGCTGAAGGAGTGGCTCGGTGAGCGCAAGGCCGACACGGTCGTGTTCTACCTCGCGACCAGTCCTCACCTGTTCACGCAGATCTGCCAGCAGCTCGGCGCCGCGGGCTTGAACGGCGCGAACGTGCGCGTGGTGCTGGAGAAGCCGCTGGGCCACGATCTGGCCAGCGCGCAGGAGATCAACCGCGTCGTGCGTTCGGTGTTCTCCGAGACACAGGCTTTCCGCATCGACCACTACCTGGGCAAGCCTTCGGTGCAGAACCTGATGGCGCTGCGTTTCGGCAACGCGCTGTTCGAACCGCTGTGGCGGCGCGAAAGCATCGCCAACATCCAGATCACGCTGGCCGAAGGCCTGGGCGTCGGCACGCGCGGCCCGTTCTATGACGGCACCGGCGCGCTGCGCGACATGATCCAGAACCATGCGCTGCAGTTGCTGACGATGATCGCGATGGAAGCGCCGTCCAGCAACGACGCCGATGCGATCCGGGACGAGAAGCTGAAGGTGCTGCGCGCGCTCAAGCCGTTCACTGCGGAGAGCGTCGCCCGCGACGTGGTGCGCGGCCAGTACCGCGCCGGCAACGCCGAAGGCAAGCCGGTGCCGGGTTATCTGGACGAAGGCAAGATCCCACCGGACAGCCACACCGAAACCTTCGTCGCGCTGAAGACGGAGATCCAGAACTGGCGCTGGGCGGGCGTGCCCTTCTACCTGCGCACCGGCAAGCGGCTCGCCGCGCGCGACGCGCAGATCGTCATCAATTTCCGTCCGGTGCCGCACCCGATCTTCCCGGGCAGCAGTTGCCCCAACCGGCTGATCATCAAGCTGCAGCCCGAGGACGGCCTGGAGCTCCAGTTGATGGCCAACAAGGGCGGCTCCAGCACCGAGGCCTTGAGCCCGGTCTCGCTCGACCTCGACTTCGACAAGGCCTTCGCGCACACCCGGGTCGGCGCCTACGAGCGGCTGCTGCTGGATGCGATCGCCGGGCGCCTCAACCTGTTCGTGCGCAGCGACGAGCAGGAACAGGCCTGGCGCTGGGTCGAGCCGATCCTGAATTTCTGGAAGCAGGACAGCACCGGCCCGCGCACCTACGTCGCCGGCAGCTGGGGCCCCCCGGCCTCGAGTGCACTGGTGGCGCGCGACGGCCACTCCTGGATCGAGGAATGCTGACGCGATGAGCATGCTCGAACGTGTCAAGGCCGCGCTGCCCGCGCTGCCGCCCGCCGAACAGCGCGTCGCCAAGCTGCTGCTGTCCGATCCGCGTTCGTTCGCGAGTCTGCCGGTCAGCGAGCTCGCCGATCGTTCCCATGTCAGCAAGCCGACGGTGGTGCGCTTCTGCCGCAGCGTCGGCTACGACGGCCTGGCCGACTTCAAGCTGAAACTCGCCGGCAGCGTCAACGAAGGCGTGCCCTTCGTGCACCGCGCCGTCGACGAGGACGACAAGCCCGGTGACCTGATCGTCAAGGTGGTCGACAACGCCGTCGCGGCACTGCTCCATTACCGCAACGACGCCGCCAGCCATGCCTTCGACCGCGCCATCACGGCGCTCTCGGAAACGGCCCGGCAGCGCCAGCGCATCGAGTTCTACGGCGTCGGCAACTCCGGCATCGTGGCGCAGGACGCGCAGCACAAGTTCTTCCGTCTCGGTGCCAACACCTTCGCGTGCAGCGACGGCCATGTGCAGTTGATGAGCGCGACGATGCTGGGCGCGGGCGACTGCGCCGTGATCATCTCCAACTCGGGCCGCAGCCGCGACCTGATGGACGCCGCAGAGATCGCTCGCAAGAAGGGCGCGACGACGATCATCATCACCGCCAGCGGCTCGCCGCTGGCCCAGATGGGTCAGTTGCCGGGTCAGGTGTTGCTGGCCGTCGACCATCCGGAGGACTACGACCGCTACAGCCCGATGGTGTCGCGACTGCTGCACCTGATCGTCGTGGACGTGCTGACCACCGGCGTCGCGCTGCGACTGGGCGAGAACCTCCGCCCAATGCTGCAGGAGATCAAGCGCAACCTCCGGACGAAGCGCTACGCGCAGTGAGGCGCGCGGCGCCGTCGACCAGACGGTGGCCATGCCGAAATGACTTCCTGAAAAGAAATCGGGCCGCGTCAGCGGCCCGATGTCATTGGCGAAAGTCTCGTCAGGCCATCTCGGCGGGCGCTGGCGCGTCAGCCCAGAACAGGTGCTCCAACGCGTACACGCGCGCCAGTTCACGCAGTTCGCGAGGGGCCTGCTGGAGCGTCAGCTGCCAGCCGTCCTGACCGCACAAGCGCAACGCGCTGAGCAGCAGGCTCAGCGCCGCCGAGTCGAAGTCCGTCAGGCCACTCGCGTCCAGC
The DNA here is from genome assembly GCF_036486225.1 of Roseateles sp. Taxonomy (GTDB): domain Bacteria; phylum Pseudomonadota; class Gammaproteobacteria; order Burkholderiales; family Burkholderiaceae_C; genus Roseateles. Next base: position 9,198 of record NZ_DASVNZ010000009.1, read on the forward strand.
GTGACGCTGCGTCCGGCGGCGTTGCCGACCTGCGCCAGTTCGGCGCGCAGCGCGCTTTCGAGCCGCACCCACTCCTCCGGCACGTTCTCCAGGCGCAGCCGCGACGGCAGCTTCAGCATCGCGTCAGCCCTTCTTCGCGCCCGAGGCGGCCGTGGCCGGACGCGCGTTGCGCTCGGCCAGCGACTTGATCAGGCCGTCGATGCCCTTGGCGTTGATCTCCTGCGCGAAGCTGTTCTTGTACTGGTCCGCCAGCCAGATGCCGAGGACATTCACGTCGTAGATCTTCCAGCCGGAATCCAGCTTCTCCAGGCGGTAGTCCAGCTGGATCGGATCGCCCTTGCCGCGGATCTCGGTGCGCACGATGACTTCCTTGTCTTCGGGCGACGCGCGCATCGGCTTCATGGCGATCGTCTGGTCCTTGACCTGCGTCAAAGCACCGGCGTACGTGCGCACCAGCAAGGTCTTGAACTCGTCCTGCAGGCGCTGCTTCTGCTCCGGCGTCGCCTGGCGCCAGAAGCGGCCCACCGCGGTCGCGGTGATGCGCTGGAAGTCCACATGCGGCATGACCTTGGTGTCGACCAGCTGCATGATCTTGTTGACGTCGCCGCCCTGGATCGCCTTGTCGCCCTTGACGGCGTCCAGCGTCTCGATCGACAGCTCGCGGATCAGTTGATCCGGCGCCGAGCTGTCGGCGGCAAAGGAGGCCAGCGGGCTCAGCGTGGCGATCGAGACGATCGCGCCGAGCAGCAGTCGTTTGGTGGCATTCATGCTTGTCCTTTCTCTCTCTTCATGACACGGGCCGGATCACAACGCGGCAAGTCCGGTGCCGGTTCACCGGCCGCCCCCATGGGCGTTACCGGTTGTTGCAGCGTTCAACCTTCCTTCACGGACCGTTCAGCGGTCGCCTTGAGGGTTGACCGGCTTTTCATCCGGGGTGATGACTTCGTAGTCGTCATCCTCTTCCTGTTCCTTGTGCGTCTTGACGTTGCGGCGCTGCAGATAGGCGTCTCGCACGAAGGTGTACTTGTCCAGCGCGATGCCATCCAGCATGTCGGTCACCCGCAGCAGGTTGGCACGCGTGTTGATCAGTTGCAGCGCGGAGATCGCGAACTTGTATTCGCCGTCATCGAACAGGTAGGCCGGCGAGTAGTAGATGTTGGCCGGCAGCGTCACGGAATCACGCAGCGACGAGGGCCCCAGCAGCGGCCACACGATGTACGGACCGGTCTTGACGCCCCAGTAGCCGAGCGTGCGACCCAGGTCTTCCGACGTCTTCTCCAGCCCAGCGGGCGTGGCGATGTCGATCAGGCCCGCGATGCCGAACACCGAGTTCACGGCGACACGCATCGTCTGCGTCGCGCCGGTCTTGAAGCGCCCCTGCAGGAACAGGTTGATTGCCGACCAGGCATCCGAGAAGTTGCCGAAGAAGTTGTCCACGGCCTGGCGCGCCGGCTGCGGCACGAGGTCGGAGTACGCCGTGGCGACCGGACGCAGCAGGTTCTCGTCGAGCTTCTCGTTGAAGTTGAAGACCTTGCGGTTCCAGCCTTCCCAAGGGTCGAGGCGGTTGCGCACGCGTGGGCCCGGGGCATCCTGCACCGCAGCCGCGGCAGCCCCCGCCTGACCAGCCGCGGCCGGCTCGGCCGAGGACGCACCGGGCGCGGGTGCAGCGGCAGAAGCCGCGGTGGCCTGGTCTTG
>NZ_DASVNZ010000037.1:0-14639 GCF_036486225.1 Roseateles sp.
GCAGGCCTCGCGACCGAACATCGCGGTCAGCCGCGCGCGGGTGTTGGCCAGGCCCACGCCGCTGCCGCCGCTGGCGGCGAAGCCCTGGCCGGTGTCGCGCACCTCCAGCACCAGACCGTGGCCGCCGGGCTCGCGCCGGGCGGAGATGTCGATGCGGCCGCCCTCGGGCAGCGGGGACAGGCCGTGCTTGATGGCGTTCTCCACCAGCGTCGGCAGCACCATCGGCGGCAGCGGCGTGGCGAAGAGCGCGGCATCGGCCTCGATGTCGAAGCGCAGCCGCTCGCCCATGCGCATCTGCAGGATGGTGAGGTAGCTGCGCGCCAGTTCCAGCTCCTGGCCCAGCGTCGACGTGCCCTGGCGCATGCTGGGCAAGGCCGCCCGCAGATAGGCGATCAGGCTGCCCATCATGTCGCGGCCGCGTTCGGGCGCGGTCTCGTAGAGGCGCTTCACGTTGGCCAGCGTGTTGAACAGGAAGTGCGGCTCGATCTGCGCGTTCAACGCGGAGAACTGGGCCTCCAGCTGCTGCGCCTGGAGCCGGTCGTGCTGCCGGGCCAGTTCGGCGAGCCGGGCCTGGGCGCTGCGTTCCTCGCGCACGCCGTGCAGCAGCGCGGCGAAGAAGCCGCCCAGCACCAGCCACAGCGCCATCGTCGAGGCCAGCCAGTCCCAGTGCAGCGGCGCCTCCGGGTCGCCCAGATTCGCGACCTTGTAGCGCAGCAGGGCGCCGACGGTGGCGCCGACCGCGATCGCGACCGCGCGCACGGCCCAAGGCCAGCGCAGCGTGCTGCGCGCGAGCAGGGCCTCCGCCAGCGCGAGCGCGCCCAGCACGCTCAGCGCCGTCAGCAGCGTCTGACGGGTGAAGCGCAGCCACTCCAGGAGCCAGCCGGTGATGCTGTCGTCCTGCGTCAGCCAGCTGAGCGAGCGCGAGCCGGCCATCGCGAGGCAGAAGTAGAAGCAGGCCGCGATCATGCGCAGGTTGAACAGCTGCAGCGCGGCGTCCCGCGCCGAGCGGCGGGGTTCGGACGGTTCGCCTGCGGGCGGGACGGAGGACGCATCGGACATGGGCGCGATTCTGTCCGCCTCCCGGAAGCCTTGCCAGCGCGTGCGACGAAGCCGGACTGGACGGGACGAGTCCGCCCCTCGCCGGACCGAAGTCCCGCGGTCGGAGGCGGCGAAACGGCATACTTGCCGTCCATGAAGATCCATATCGGAAATGGCGCCCGCCTGTTCGTGGACGTCGAGGGACCCGGCCTGGTGCCGGACGGGGCACGGATGCGGGAGAAGCCGACGCTGATCTGCATGCATGGCGGGCCGGGCTTCGACCATGCGGCGTTCAAGCCGGCGTTCAGCCAGCTGGCGGACCTGGCGCAGATCGTCTACTACGACCACCGCGGCCATGGCCGCAGCGATCCGCGGCCGTCGTCCGAATGGACGCTGGACATGTGGGCAGACGACATCGTCCGCCTCAGCGATGCCCTGGGCATCGAGAAGCCGATCGTGCTGGGGCAGTCCTTCGGCGGCTTCGTCGCGCAGCGCTACATCGCGCGGCATCCGGGCCATGCGTCCAAGGTGATCCTGTCCAGCACCTCGCACCACATGGGCCTGGCGCGCAAGCTCGACGCCTTCGAGCGGCGTGGCGGACCGGAGGCCCGCGCGCTGGCGGAAGCCTTCTGGAGCCGACCGACCCGCGAGACTTTCGAGGCCTACTGGAACGGCGTGCGCCACCTCTACAACACGCAGCCCGCGGCCGATCCCGAGGCGGGCGGTCGCACGCTGGTGAACCTGGACATCCTGCTGCACTTCGTCAGCGGCGAGAAGCAGGACCTCGGCCTCCTGAAGGGGCTGGAGAAGGCGCAGTGCCCGGTGCTGGTGATGGTCGGCGAGGACGATCCGGTCTGCCCGCTCGAGGATGCGCTGGAGATCCACGAGGCGCTGCCGGCGCAGTGGCGTCAGCTGGCGCGGTTCCCCGGAGTCGGCCACGGCGCGTGGCGCGACGACCCGGTCGCGGCCTTCGCGGTGCTGAGGAAGTTCATCGCCGACTGAACGGCCGGCAAATCGTGCGGCCCGGTGTTACTCCCTCTCCCGCTTGCGGGAGAGGGCAGGGGTGAGGGCCGGCGGCCGTCGAAGCAACGCTTCTCAGGACGCCACGAGCGCCTTGAGATCGCGCTCGACCAGCGTGGCGTCGCCGAGGTTGAGCTCGATGACGCGGCGCAGGTGGGTGATGCTCTCGATGTCGATGCCCAGGCAGAGCAGCCCGGCGCGATCGCCTTCCACGTGCGCCAGCTGCGCCGCCATCGTGATGCGGCCGTCGTGCGGCGCCAGCGGCAGGTCCAGCAGGCACAGCGCGCCGGGCTCGACGCCCGCGTCGGGCGGCAGCAGCAGCAGCGCGCCCTTGAGCGACAGGTCCAGCACCTGCACCGGCAGGCGTTGCTCGACCGTCACCAGCTGCGCCGGACCGGCGAAGGCGATGCGGGAGAAATGGCGGCGTTCGGCGCTCATGGTGTCGTCGGGCGTGGGCCGGGCGTCAGAGCTCGGCGTAGATCGTGCTCTTCTCGATTGCCTGGTGCAGGCGCGATGGCGCCAGCGGTTCCAGGCCCATCGTCTCCAGCAGGTACCACGAGGCGCGCAGCAGCGCCGAGGTGGCCTGGCGGAGTTCGGTCGATTCGGGCGTCTCCGATCGCGACAGCATCGCCTGGAGCTGGCGCGACTGCTGGTGGCTGGGCACTTCCGGCACCTGCGACGGCACATGGGCCTGGGTGAGCCGGCCCAGCAGCTGCTGGACCTCATGGCCGTGCTCGGGGGACTGGATCAGGCGCGCCAGGTCGCCGAGCAGGCGCTCGCCGGCAGCGGCCAGCAACTGCGCGGAGTGGTCCGCGCCGCCGGCGACGTAAAGCGCCGACGCCATGTCCAGGTACTCCAGCGCTCGCGCCAGACGGGGCAGGTCACTGCTCACTGCATGTCCTCCTTGATGCACTCTTGTCACGACTGCGTTTTGCATGCATCGCCGCTCCTTGTTCTGGAAACCGGTTCCCTCTCGACGGCGTGAAGGGGAGTGTATCGGCGCGCCGCGACGCTGCGCGCACCGTTTGTCACGACGACGGGTAGCATCCATCGGTTCGCAGGGCGGGCACTCTGCTTGCCATCCGACCAGGCCCGGCGCGGGCGACGCCAGAATCCCACGCCATCCAGACTACCCGGAGATGCACATGGACCGTCAAGACAATACGACCGAGGGGCTGATCGATCTCAGCGAGGCGCCGTCGCTGCGGGCGCGCCGCGACGCATTGGGGCGGCTGGGCCGCTATGCGGCCGCGGGGCTGGTGCTGCCGCCCGGCCTGGCCGTGCTGCCGGCGCTGGCCACCGAGAACGAGGACGATACCTACGACGAGGATTCGGTGCTGAAGGCGGCGACCGATTTCTTCGGCGAGACGACCGAGGGCCTGGCCAAGGTGATCGAGAAGGCCTTCAAGGACCAGGGCCGCCCGAACGCCTACATCAAGGGCCAGGAAGCCAGCGGCGCGCTGACGGTGGGTCTGCGCTACGGCGAAGGCTCGCTGATCATGAAGCGCGGCGGCGGCGGCGCTGTCTACTGGGCCGGACCGTCGGTCGGCTTCGACGTCGGCGGCAATGCCTCGAAGGTGTTCACGCTGGTCTACAAGCTGCCCAAGGCGAGCGCGATCTACCGCCGCTTCCCCGGCGTGGACGGCAGCCTGTACTACATCGGCGGCGCGGGCGTGAACTACCAGCGCGCCGACGGCATCACGCTGGCGCCGATCCGGCTGGGTGTGGGACTGCGCGCGGGCGCGAGCGTCGGTTACGTCCACTACCGGCGCGAGAAGTCGATCAATCCGTTCTGAGTCTGGATCGCGGAAGGCCGCCGGCGGCGGCGTCCGCGAGGGCTTGGCCGACGTTCAGCCGGCGTAGCCGCTTCAACTGGTTCAACCGGTGCGCAGCGGCGCGCCTTCGCGCTGACTGCGCGCGAGCGCCTGTTCGGCGCGGCCGAGCAGGCCGCTGCCGGTATCGCCCGGACCGCGCCAGGCCGTGAGGCCCATGCTGAGCGGACCGGCGGTCGGCTGCTGCTGCATCCACACCGCGCGGAAGCGCTCGCAGACCTTGCGGCCGGTGGGCAGGTCGACGTCGTGCAGCAGCATGAGCATCGCCTCGCCCTGTCCGAGGGCGAGCACGTCCTGCGCGCGGCACTGCTGTCGCAGCATGTGCGGCAGCGCGCCGGCGGGCGCCCGCGCCGCGCCGAGCGCGACCAGGCACCAGGCCATGTCGGGGGAGTTCTGCTGCTGGCGCTCGACCAGCCGCGCGAGCAACTGATCGCGCGAGGCCAGCGGCGACGAGGCGCCGGACTCGATCGCCAGCACATGGAAGCGCTTGAAGTGGGCGAGGGCGACGTTGTAGTCGCCGTGCGCCTCGGCCAGGGCGCTGAAGGTTTCCTGCATCGGCGCGTGGTCGTCGCCGTGGGTCTTGCGCAGCTCATCCAGACGGGAACGGGCTGCGTCGAGTTGGCCGTCCAGGATGAGACGGCGGGCTTCGGCGCAGCCTTGTTCCAGATCGCCCAAGGTACCGGGGCTGGATCGCAAGACCTTGTCTACAGTCATAACGGAAAAGAATAGCGTCCGCTATACGACCAAACCATGGGACGAACCCGGGGAAACGCCGTTGCACTCGCATCAAATGGTGTGCGGGGCGCAAGTGCGTGCTTACCGGTGGTCACGCCGACGACGGATTGGTGACGAGCGGATGAGCGCTTCGCGAAGGCGGGATGAACGGGGCGATGCGCGATGCGGATGACGACGGCGTGCCGACGCCATGACGCTTTCGTGGATTGGGGACAGGGGTCGGGGAGGGGCGGGACTAGGATGGACCGAGCCCCGTTGACGGAGACCCGCGCATGACCCAGAAGACCGTTCCCTCGACCGTTCCCTCGACCGAGCGCGCAGCTGCGACGTCACTGCCGTTGCAGGCGACCGCCGAGACGCTGCCGCCGCAGGACATCAGCGCCGAGGTGCTGCTGGAGAAATACGCCAAGGACGGCGAGCGCAGCCTCGAGGAAGTGCGGGTGCGGGTGGCGCGGGCGCTGGCGGCGGCGGAGTCGCCGGAGCAGCGCGCGTACTGGGAATCGAAGTTCCTGGAGGCGCAGCGGCGCGGTTTCGTGCCGGCGGGCCGGATCGCGTCGGCGGCGGGGACGGGGCTGTCGGCCACCTTGATCAACTGCTTCGTGCAGCCGGTCGGTGACGCGATCGCGGAGGAAGAGGACGGCCATCCCGGCATCTACACGGCGCTGACCGAGGCGGCGGAGACGATGCGGCGCGGGGGCGGCGTCGGCTACGACTTCTCCCGGATCCGGCCCAAGGGCGCGTACGTGAAGTCGACGCAGTCGAGCGCCTCGGGGCCGGTGAGCTACATGCGGGTCTTCGACCGCAGCTGCGAGACGGTGGAATCGGCCGGCTCGCGGCGCGGTGCGCAGATGGGCGTGTTGCGCTGCGACCATCCGGACATCGAGGAGTTCATCCACGCCAAGGACCAGGGCGACCTGAAGAACTTCAACATCTCGGTGGGCGTGACCGACGCGTTCATGGAGGCGGTGGAGGCGGACGCGGACATCGAGCTCGTGCACAAGGCGGCGCCGGGGTCCAAGCAGCGCGCGGCCGGCGCGACGCAGCGGGCGGACGGACTGTGGGTCTACCGCCGGATGCGGGCGCGCAAGCTCTGGGACCAGGTCATGCGCTCCACCTACGACCATGCGGAGCCGGGGGTGCTGTTCCTGGATCGGATCAATGCGGACAACAACCTGCATTACTGCGAGTCGATCAGCGCGACGAATCCGTGCGTGACGGCCGACACCTGGGTGTTGACCGGAGACGGCCCGCGGCAGGTCAGCGACTTGATCGGGACACCGTTCCTGGCGATGGTCGACGGCAAGGCCTACCGGACGGAGTCGGCGGGGTTCTTCCTCACGGGAACGAAACCTGTGTTGAGCCTGAAGACGAAGGAAGGACATTCGCTGCGGCTGACCGCGAATCACTTGGTGAGGAGAGTCCTCAAGCGTTCCCGCTATTTGACCGAGACCGATTGGGTAGCGGCCGGTGCGTTGCAGCCGGGGGATGAGGTTGTCCTCCACGAGCATCGCTCGTTCGAAGGGTGGGGCGGCGACTACACGGCCGCACAGGGATACCTGATCGGGGCGCTGTTGGGCGACGGATGGCTGAGGGATTCCAAGGCAGTGCTTTCCGTGTGGGCACCAGAACTGCATCAGGCAGTCAACGGCGTGACGCCGGTCCATTCGGCGGAAGGGATTGCCGCTGCAATCTCGGAGGCGATCGCGACCTTGCCTCATCGCGCGGATTTCCGCGGTTGGCAACGCCCGATCGCCGCGCAAGGTCAGATGCGGATGGCGTCTGCGCCCCTCCGCGATCTGGCCTTTGAGCTTGGCATGCGATGTGGCCCTGGGGGCAAGCAGATCACGCCCGTCATGGAACGGGCGTCGTCGGCGTTTCAAGCTGCATTCCTGCGAGGCCTGTTTGACGCTGATGGTTTAGTGCAAGGCACCCAGGAGAAGGGCGTCAGTGTGCGTCTTACCCAGTCCAACCTGGGCACGCTTCAAGCCGTGCAGCGAATGCTGCAGCGGCTCGGCATCGTGAGCACGATCTACGCCAACCGGAGGCTCGCGGGGATGCGCGTCCTGCCGGACGGCAAAGGCGGACAACGGGAGTATCCCCACCAGCCTGTCCACGATCTGGTCGTCGCATGCGACAACCTTCAGGTCTTTGCGGAGCGCATCGGCTTTGCGGACACGGCGAAGGCGGAACGGCTGGCGCAGCGCCTGGCTTCACAGAAGCGCGCGCCCAATCGCGAGCGCTTCGTGGCGACAGTCGCCTCGGTCGAACTCGATGGCGTCGAGCCCGTCTACGACGTGACGGTCGAGCATGTGCATGCCTTCGACGCCAACGGGCTCATGGTCCACAACTGCGCCGAGCAGCCGCTTCCTTCTTACGGCTGCTGCTGCCTCGGTTCGATCGACCTGACGGTCTTCGTGAAGGACGCGTTCGTGGCGAAGGCCTCCTTCGACGAGGCCGAGTTCGCCGACATCTGCAAGACCGCCACCCGGATGCTCGACAACGTGCTCGACGTGACGCCGTGGCCGCTGCCGCAGCAGGCGCGCGAGGCCGCCAACAAGCGGCGCGTGGGGCTGGGCTTCACCGGCCTTGGCGACACGCTGGTGATGCTTGGCCTGCGCTACGACAGCGAGCCCGCCCGCGCGATGGCGCGCCGCATCAGCGAGATCATGCGCGACGCCGCCTATGAGGCCTCCGCCGACCTCGCGATCGAGCGCGGTGCCTTTCCGCTCTTCAACGCCGATCTCTACCTGTCCGGGGGCAATTTCGCCTCGCGGCTGCCGCCGTGGCTGAAGGACAAGATCCGCGCGCAGGGCCTGCGCAACTCGCACCTGCTGTCGATCGCGCCGACCGGCACCATCTCGCTGGCCTTCGCCGACAACGCCAGCAACGGCATCGAGCCCGCGTTCTCGTGGAGCTACACCCGCCGCAAGCGCATGCCCGACAACTCGTTCAAGGAGTACGCCGTCGAGGACCACGCCTGGCGGCTCTACCGGCACCTGTTCGGCGCCGACGCGCCGCTGACCGACGCTTTCGTCACCGCGCTGGAGCTGCAGGCGTCGGATCACGAGGCGATGGTCGCGGCTGTCGCGCCCTATGTCGATACCTCGATCTCCAAGACCGTCAATGTCCCGGCGGACTATCCGTATGCCGACTTCCAGGACCTCTATCGCCTGGCTTGGAAAAGCGGACTGAAGGGCCTCGCGACCTACCGGCCGAACAGCGTGCTCGGCGCGGTGCTCAGCGTGGAGCCCATCGCCAAGCCGGAGCCGTTGAAGGCCGACATCGGTCCCAACCAGCGGCTGCGCGTCGAGCGTCTGCCCAAGCCGGTGCTGGCCTCGCTGCGCTGGCCGAGCCGGCCCGAGATGCCCGGCGGCAATCCGGCGTGGTCCACGATGATCCGCCACCCGCATGGCGACTTCGCGCTCTTCGTCGGCGAGCTGCCGGCGGAGGGACCCGATGCGGGCCTCTTCGGCCGCACGCTGCCGTTCGAGGTCTGGGTCAACGGTGCGGAGCAGCCCCGCGGCCTGGGCGCGCTGGCGAAGACGCTGTCGATGGACCTGCGTGCCAATGACGCGGCCTGGCTGCGGCTGAAGCTCGACGCGCTGGCGACCGTCGCCGAGGAGCGCGCCTTCGAAATGCCGATGCCGCCGCTGGGCGAAGCGCGCTTGTTCCCGGGCGTGGTCGCGGCGACCGCGGCCGTGATCCGCTGGCGCTGCGAGCAGCTCGGCGCGCTGCAGGAAGGCGGTCCGACGCCGGTGCTCGATGCGATGTTCTCGCGCGAGGAGCCGCGCACCGGCACGGCCGGCACGCTCGCCTGGGCGGTCGACGTGGACAACCCCGCCACCGGCGAGCTGTTCACCCTCACGCTCAAGGAAGTCAGCCTGCCCACGCCCGACGGCGGCAGCGTCACGCGGCCCTGCGCGATGGGTTTCTCAGGCAACTATCCGAAGGCGCTGGACGGGCTGGCGCGTCTGCTGTCGCTGGACATGCGGGTGCTCGACCCGGGCTGGATCGGCATGAAGCTGCGCAAGCTGCTCAACGTGGGCGAGCCGCTGGGCCATTTCATGGCGCCGGTGCCGACGCTGTCAGGGGAACGACGGCAGCAGGTGTGGCCGTCGACGGTCGCGTACGTCGCGCGGCTGGTCATCCACCGCTACGCGATGCTGGGGGTGCTGGACGAGAGCGGTTATCCGCTCGTCGACATGGGGCTGATGCAGCAGGCGCCGCTCAAGGCCGCGGGAGCGACCGCAGGCGCGGTGCGCGCCGCCTCGGAGGCCGGCGGCATCGTCGCGATGGCCGGCAAGAAGTGTCCCGAATGCGGCAACGCCACGCTCATCCTCCGCGACGGGTGCGAGTTCTGCACCGCGTGCGGCTTCGTGGGGCAGTGCGGGTGACTGCGCCGCCGGGCGTCATGCCCGGCGTCATGTCCGGAGTCGGGCCCGAGCTCAGGCCTGGCCTGGCGCCTTGTCTTCCGCGGGGGCGTCGCCGCCGGCCGGCGTGCCCTGGGCGACCGGCTCATCCGCGGGGGCGTCCGAGCCCGCACCGCTGGCCTTGCGATAGGCCTTTTCTTCCTTCTTCTTTTTCTTGGCCAGCTCGCGTTGGCGTTTTTCGTATGAGTAGTTGGGGGTAGCGATATCGGCCTCCGATAGGTTGGGGGTGATCGATGAGCCTGACGTTTCCGCCATTGCGCGAATCCGGGCCAGTTCCTGGCGGTGGACGTTGGTCCCGGTGGTGGTCAATCGAAGGCCGCCGCCATGCCATTCCAGCCAGTCCAGATCGACCAGGCGGTCGATCAGCTTTTCCGGAATCTCGTTGGCCTGACGCCGCTGGAGCGCATCGACACTCTGCCGCAACGAAGCACGGAGCTCGTCGAGGGTTTGTGGGACAGGCATGGTGCTCCTCCTCCGATCTCACCCCGCGACATGCGGAGCGAACAGATTCGCCAAGCAATCAAGGCGAGGACTTGCACGGCTTCCGACAGGAGAGACGAAGCGAAGACTTCGGGATGACAGGCTCACGGTCTATCGGCTGATCGTAGCGCAGACCGCGCGCCAACCTTTTTCGCGGAAAACGAATCCGTTAAGACGGCGTTTGCGTACAGCGTTCCGGTGAGGCATTCCTGCCTCGCCGCCAACCCCCTGGAGCTGCGATGACCGCCTTGAACGCCCCGATCCCCCGCACGAAGTCCGCGACGTCCGTGCTTGTCCTGCTGGCGCCCGTCGCGCTGCTGGGCGCCTGCGCCATGACCGGCCCGTCCTCGACCGCTCCGGCGTTCTCCCAGGCCGCGCTGCCGGCCGCCGTGCAGGTGCCGGACGGGCACAAGGTGTCGATGGAGACCGTCGGCGTCGGCAAGATCACCTACGAGTGCCGCGCGAAGAAGGACATGGCGGGACAGTTCGAGTGGGTGTTCGTCGGTCCGGACGCAGCCTTGAACGACAGGCGCGGCACCCTGGTCGGCAAGTACTACGGCCCGCCCGCCACCTGGGAAGCCCGCGACGGCTCCAAGGTCACCGGCACGCAGGTCGCGGTGGCGCCGGCGACGGCGGGGAGCATCCCGTTCCAGCTGGTGAAGGCGAATCCGGCCGTCGGCATGGGCGCCATGCAGGGCGTCAGCCACATCCAGCGCGTGGCCACCAAGGGCGGCGTCGCGCCGCAGACGGCGTGCGACGCCGCGGGCGTGGGTCAGAAGCAGGTCGTCGACTATCAGGCGGACTACATCTTCTGGGCGCCGGTGGCGATGCGCTGACAGGTTGCGGCTGCCGGGGCGCAAGGAGCGGCTGACTGCCGCCGCCGCTGGCCCTCACCCCCACCCTCTCCCGCAAGCGGGAGAGGGAGTAAGACCGGCGGCCTTAGACGGCCGCGCCGCGCTTGCGCAGGCGCCATCCCAGCATCGCGATGCCGGCGAGCAGCAGCGCGTAGGTCGACGGCTCCGGGACGGCGCTCAGCGTGGTGAAGCCGTTGCTGAAGCTGTAGGTCGCCATCAGGCCGTTGACCTTGGTCGCGGCGACGAGGTTCAGGAAGGTCGCGTCATGCGACAGGTCACCGGCAAAGCGCAGCGCGTAGCCGGCGCCCAGTTGCGTCACCGTCAGCACGCTGCCGGTCACGATGCTGCCCAGCGAGGCGAAGTTCAGCCCCGCGCCGTCGAGCTCGAACGCGCCGCTGCCCAGCAGCGCCAGACTCGCGAAACTCTGATTCCCGCCGGTCACCTTCAACGTGCCGCCGTTCACCTCCAGGGCACCTGCCGCGCCCAGGCGCTGGTCGCCCTGCAGCTCGAGCACGCCGCCGTCCAGCGTCACGGTGCCGATGTCCCGGCTCTGGCCGGTCAGCACGATGCGGCCGCTCTCGACCTGCATCTGGTTGACCTGGCTGAATGCGCCCGCGTAATTGAACTGGTTGCCGTTGCCGACTTCGAAGCGCACCGTCGCCGAACCCGCGCCGCTGGCGCCGCGCACGTCGCCGAGGATCACCGCCTGGCCGCCGCTGACCACCAACGTGCTGCGGCCCGCGCCCAGGTCGATCGCCACGCCGCTCGCGCTGCCGTCGATGCGGCCGGCGTTGACCACCGTCGTGTCGTAGTCGGAGGCCGAGCGGATCGCCGCCGCCGTCCCGCCGCCGACGATGGTGCCGCCGACCTGGTTGTCGATGCGGACCAGCTTGCCGCTGCCGCCCAGGCCGCCGATGTAGATCGCCGAATCGCTGGACCCGCGGATCACGCCGCCGGCGCCGTTGATCACCGTGGCGTTCGTGTAGAGCGCCTCGCGCTGACCGGCGTTCGGGCCGCTGGTGATGTCGTTGCCGACCAGCGAGATCCCGCGGCCCACCGCGTTCGTGTTGCCGGCCGTGACCAGGCCCTCGATCAGTCCGGTGTTGCGGATCGTGCCGCCGCCCGCCGAGATGCCTTCGCTGAACGCCAGCCCGCTGCCCAGCGGCGAGAAGGCGTTGATCGAGCGGATCGTGCCGCTGTTGGTCAGATCCAGCGGGCCGTCGACGTCGACACCGTCGCCGTCGCCGCTCACGCCGTTGCCTGTGATCAGCCCCGCGTTGCGGACCGTGATCACCTGCAGCGCGTTGAAGCCGTCGAAGTTCAGGCCCGCGCCGTTCATGCCGCGGATCGTCGCGCCGGCGGCGTTGTTGATGGCGCCGGTCCAGGCGATCGCCGTCTCCGGGCCGCCGGTCAAGCCGTGGCGGCCGCCTTCGAGCAGGCCGCCCGACAGATTGTTGAAGGTGATGCCGCTGTTGGCCTGGAAGTCGATGCCGTCGCTGCTCGAGCCCGTCGTCGTGATCGAGCGGATGGTGCCGGCGTTGTTGACGATGCCGTTGACGCCGGGACGGATCGCGTCCGCCTCGTAGGCCAGCATCAGCGCGCCGGCCTGGTTGTTGACGATGTTGCCGCCCGAGCCGATCGCGTTGAAGTCGACGACCTGGTTGCCGCCGCCCGACGCGTTCGTCGAGATCATGCTGCCCCAGTTGGTCAGCGTGACGCTGGCCGGGGACTTGTTCATCTGGATCAGGTCCGCGTCCTGCGCGCGCATCAGGGCGGTGCTGTTGGTCGCGCTGCCGTTGACGATGACCAGGTTCTGCACGCCGGTGTTGTCGCGGATCACGCGACCCGTGCCCGTCTGCACGATGCTGCCGAGGTTGTTCAGCGTCGCGTTGTTGCCGCTGACCGTCACTGCCACCGTGGAGCCTCCCACCGTCAGCGTGCCGGTGGCGCACAGCGCGCCGGTCTGGCCGCTGCCGCTGCCCAGCGTCTGCGCCGCCGTGGACGCGCCGCAAAGGTCGAAGGACGCGGCGCCTGCCGGGCCGGCCTGCAGCAGCAGCGCGGCGAGCGCCAACCCGCTCAGGCGGAACACCGGTGCGCGGCGGAGGGAGAGGGCGGAACGGCGGAACGGGAGGTGGACCATGGCGCGGCGTGTCTCGTGTGAACTATTCACGCGATGCTAGGAGGGCCGCGCCCTGCGCGGCACCGCCCGAGCAGGGTGGCTCCGGAGGCGGGGCTGACACACGCCTGTCACGGAGCGGTGAAACTGAAATCCCCAGGCGCCATCGGGGAAATCGGGGAAACCCGCTGTCTGTGATTGCCGTCACGGCGTTCCTCCCCGTGAATGCGGGGGGCCGGAAAACCGATCCCGCACTGCGTCACGTCGCGGCGGGAGTGACACATTCGTGTCGCCGGTTTCAAAAGTAGCATTTCGACCGTTTCGACGCTTTCCAGGGACAGGTCATGAACGCTCTTTCGGTCAAGAAGCAGCTGATGTTCGCTTTCGCCGCGCTGGTCGCGGCGGTGGTGCTGGTCAGCGTCGTCGCCTTGCGCAACCTCGCCGGCGCGGACGCGCGTTTCAGCGGCTTCGTCCACGGCATCAACGAGCGCGAATCGATGGCCGTCGATGTCCGCATCGACGCCAACCGCCGCGCCATCGGCGTGCGCGACATGGTCATCGTGAAGGACGCGGCCGACATCGAGGCCTCGAAGAAGATGGCGCTCGACGCGCATGCCGCGATCGGCAGCCACCTGAAGCGTCTGAGCGACGCCGTGGCCGCGGCGCCGGACGCCACGCCGCGCGAGCGTGAACTGCTGGCCCACATCGTCCAGGTCGAGGCGAAGTACGGTCCGGTGGCCGCGCACATCGTCGACCTGGCCGCCGCCGGCAAGCGCGACGAGGCCATGGAGGCCATGACCCGGGACTGCCGGCCGCTGCTGGCAGCCTTGCTGCAGTCCGCGCGGGAGTACATGGAATACACGTCCAAGGGCGGCGACGAGGTGGCCGCCGCCGCCAGCGCCCAATACCGGGCGCAGCGCTGGTGGATGACGCTGATCAGCCTGGCTGCCGTCGGTATCGCCGTGGGTCTGGGCTGGCTGATCACGCGCCGCCTGATGACGGCGCTCGGCACGGAGCCGGCGCAACTCGCCGACGCTGCCCACCGCATCGCCGACGGCGACCTGCGCCCGGTCGAAGGCGCCGCCTCGGCGCCGGCCGACAGCGTGCTCGCGTCCATGGGCGTGATGCAGTCGCAACTGGTCGCATTGATCGGTCAGGTGCGGGGATCGGCGGACCAGATCGCGATGGCGAGCGCCCAGATCGCCCAGGGCAACAACGACCTGTCGGCGCGCACCGAAGAGCAGGCCTCTGCGATCGAGGAGACCGCCGCCTCGATGGAACAGCTCAGCGCCACCGTGCGCCAGAACGCCGACAACGCCCAGCAGGCCAACCAGCTGGCGCTCAATGCCAGCGAAGTCGCCACGCGCGGCGGCGAAGTCGTGGGACAGGTCGTCGGGACCCTGCGCGGCATCAACGACAGCAGCCGCCGCATCGCCGACATCATCGGCGTCATCGATGGCATCGCCTTCCAGACCAACATCCTGGCGCTGAACGCGGCGGTCGAGGCCGCGCGGGCTGGCGAGCAGGGGCGCGGCTTCGCGGTCGTGGCTTCGGAAGTGCGCAGCCTGGCGAGCCGGTCCGCCGGTGCGGCCAAGGAGATCAAGCAGCTCATCGGTGACAGCGTCGCCCGTGTCGAGCAGGGCACCGGCCTGGTCGACCAGGCGGGCGCGACGATGACCGAGGTCGTCGGCGCGATCCGTCGCGTCTCCGACATCGTCGGCGAGATCAGCGCCGCGAGCGTCGAGCAGAGTGCCGGCGTCGCGCAGGTCGGCGAGGCCATCACGCAGATGGATCGCGCCACGCAGCAGAACGCCTCGCTGGTCGAGGAGAGCGCGGCCGCGGCCGACAGCATGAAGCAGCAGGCCGCCGGCATGGTCGGCGCGGTGGCGGTCTTCCGCATCGGCGACGACGATCGCGTTTCGCCGAAGGCTGCGCGTCAAGCGACGCGATCGGCTGCGACGGCCGCCGCGCGGGCGCCCACGACCACGCCGACGATGCTGGCGTCGCCCCGCGCCGTTCCTGCGCAGGCCGCCGTCGCACCGGCCCGTGTGACACCGGCCACCGCGCCGGCCATGGCGCGTCCGGCGGTCCGTGTCGTCGCTGCCACACCGGCCCCGAGGCGGCGTTCCGCGCC
>NZ_DASVNZ010000041.1:0-1653 GCF_036486225.1 Roseateles sp.
CTGCGGACCGCCGCGGCTGTAGCCCGCCGCCACGCGCAGGCGGCGCGTGTCCTCCAGGATGCGCTCGGCGCGCGCCCAGGCCGCCTCCTCGGTGTCCGCGAGGATGGGCCGGAAGGACACGGAGAACCCGATGCTGCGGCCATGTCGCGCCGCCTCCGCGCGCACGCGCCGCGTCAGGTCGGCCGTCTGCTCCAGCGATTCGCCCCACAGCGCGTAGACATCCGCATGCCGGCCCGCCACCGGCAGCGCCGCGTCGGACGCGCCGCCGAAGAACACCGGGATGTGCGGCGACTGGCGCGGCTTGACCTCGCTGAAGCCGCCGTCGAAGCGGTAGTGCGTGCCCTCGTGATCGAAGGGCTGGTCGCTGGTCCACAGCCGCCGCAGCAGGCCGACGTATTCGTCCGTGCGCTCGTAGCGCTGGTCGTGCTCGAGATAGTCCCCGTCGCGGCGCTGCTCGGCATCCGAGCCGCCCGAGATCACGTGCACCGCCAGCCGGCCGCCGGTGAACTGGTCCAGCGTCGCGAGCTCACGCGCGGCGAGCGTCGGTGCGACGAAGCCGGGCCGGTGCGCCAGCAGGAAGCCGATGCGCGAGGTGTGCGCCGCGGCGTGGGCGATCGTGAGCTGCGCGCTCGGGCCGGTGGAATGGTGCGGCACCAGGATGCGGTCGAAGCCCGCCGCCTCGTGCGCCTGGGCGAAGGCGGTCACGTAGTCCGGATCGACGACCGGGCCGCTGGCCGGGTGGATCTCGGAGGTCTTCTGCGACTGGATCATGCCGATGAATTGGAGGCTCATGCTGCGTGCTCTGAGTGGGTCGGACAGGAGCAGACCGTAGGGGCCCGCACGGCGACCCGCAAAGAACGAATCCGACTTTCCATGCTCGGATTGCAGGATTCACGGCCGCAACGGCGGCGCCCACACTGCGATGCATGAGCGCCCTTCTCCAGCCCCTGCCACCGGAGCCCTTGCAACGATTCATCGCCTCGATCGAGGCAGCGATCGACCAGGGCCTGGGCGAGGCCGCGCTGCTGACCGAGTTGCGCCCCTTGCTCGCCGAGCTTGTCGCGCGCGACGACTGGCTGCCGTCGAGCCACGCGCAACCGGGCGCCGACCGCTATCGGCAGTACCCGCTGCACGTCGACGCGCAAGGGCGTTTCTCGGTGGTGTCCTTCGTCTGGGGACCGGGCCAGGCGACGCCCGTCCACGATCACACCGTCTGGGGACTGATCGGGATGCTGCGCGGCGCGGAGGACTCGCAGGGCTACCGCTTCACCGGCCCCCACGAGCTGGTACCGGACGGTCCGCCGGTGCGGCTGTCACCGGGTCAGGTGGAGGCGGTCTCACCGCGGCTCGGGGACATCCACCGCGTGCGCAACGCGGTCGAGGGTCAGGTTTCGATCAGCATCCACGTCTATGGGGCCGACATCGGCCGCATCGAGCGCTCGACCTACGACGCCGATGGCACGCCGCATCGCTTCGTGTCGGGGTACTCGGCGCTGGCCTGACTGCCGAGGCCGCTGGCCCTCACCCCCACCCTCTCCCGCAAGCGGGAGAGGGAGTCCGACCGGCTCAACTCGCAGCGTCGGCGCCTCTTTCTTCCGCTCCCGCCTGCGGAAGAGCGCTGGCTCCTCCCTCTCTCGCCTGCGGAACAGCTCT
>NZ_DASVNZ010000046.1:0-4782 GCF_036486225.1 Roseateles sp.
CCAGGCCGTTCGCGGCCTGACCCAGACCGCCCAGGGCCTGGTTCAGTCCGTTGAGGCCTTGCGACAGGCCGCCCAGCGCGCCGAGCGCACCGGCGAGCGGGCCGCCCTGGCCGCCCTGCAGCGCGTTCAGGCCTTGCGTCAGGCCGCCGAGCGCCTGGCCCAGACCGCCCAGGCTCTGGCCGATGCCGCCCAGGGCCTGACCCAGCCCGCCCAGCGGCGAATTCTGTGCTTGACCCAGTTGACCGATGGCCTGGCCGATGGCCTGCCCGGCGCCGCTCATCGCGGCCTGGATCGGGTTCTGCATCAGCTGCTCCAGCGGCCGCAGCAGCTGGGTCAGGCCTTGCAGACCTTGTTGAAGTCCTTGCAGCGCCTGCTGGATGCCGGCCAGGGGGCTCTGCGCCCCTTGCAGCATGTTCAGCGGCGATTGCAGCAGTTGTTGAATGCTCATGTATGTCGCTCCGACAGAGGTTGGATGCGGTGACGCGTCGTGCGCGCAGCGCGGGTCACACCAGTCCCTTGACGCTATCGCCGCCGGCCTTGAACTTCTTGCCCAGCGCTTCCGACATGGCGGCCTGCTGGCTCATGCGGCCCATCTCCAGGTTGTTGGCGATGGTCTGCTTGCTTTGAGCCTTGAGCTCGTCCATGAACATCCGCGACGACGCGGAGGCTTCGGCCGACTGGGACTGAACCAGGGGCGCTCCCGGGAAGGTTGCGGACATGGGGTTCTCCTTGCGGGGCACGGAGCGGCCGCGACGGACCTGAACAGGCCCGAAGCGGCCGCCGCGGCGTCAGACCAGGCCTTTGACGCTGTCGCCGGAAGCCTTGAACTTCTTGCCCAGCGCTTCCGACATGGAAGCCTGTTGGCTCATGCGGCCCATTTCCAGGTTGTTCTTCATCTGCTCGGCGTTCTGGGCGCGCATTTCGCCCATCATCTGGTTCATGTCAGCCGACGAACCAGCGCCTTGGGTGCTCACGTTGTTTGCCATGGTTTCTCTCCTGATGGTTCCGGAAGTCGACTTCCGGAATGAAAGTGCACGAGGCACTGTTTGCCCGTGGGACGAACCCTTCGTCCCATCGGATCCTGGGATCGACCGCCTCGCGTCCTGCGAGCCGGTCGACGTCAACGGGGATGTGTCACTGCAGCGTGGCGGCGTACTCGAGCACGCCATTCGCGGCCTGGCGCACGTTGTGGTCGGCGCTCGTCGCCAGCACCTCGTCGAGCACGCCCTTCCAGCGCGCATCGCGCGCCAGCAGGAAGGCCGTGGCCAGCGCCACCTTCGCGCCCTCGTCCTGCGGGTGGTCCTCGACGTGCTGCACCAGCGTGGCCGACGCGTACTCGGCGTCGCCGCCGATGCTGTGCGCGATGGCGCGGCAGATGCGGAACGGCGACGGGTCGGCCATCGTCAGCTCCACCGCCGCGCTCACCACCGCGGCGTCGTCGCGGGCGCGGTACACCGCGCCCAGCAGTCCCACCGCCATGAGGTTGCGGTAGACCAGCGGGTAGCTGGCGGTCGCGCCGGCGGCGTCGGACGTCGAGGCATCAATGGGCAACGCGGACATACGGGAGCTCCTTGTGCGGTCAGGCCGGCAGCGACGCGGTGTGGATGGTCTCCCACACGTGCCGCACGATGCGCTGCGAGGCGCGGAAGCCTTCGATCAGCTGCGAGCTGAGCTGGCGCTCGGCATCGGCCAGCGGGGTCTGCATGTGCGCCTCGGTACTCTGCGCGACCTGGTCGAAGTAGCTCAGCATCGCGCGGGTGCGCTCACCGCTGAGGTCGTCGGTCAGGGTCTTCTCGATGTGCGCGAGATCCGCGAACACGGTCTGTTCCAAGGGGTTGTCCATCACGGTTCTCCGGTGGGGGATGAGGAAGACGGATCCCCGGCGGCGGCGGTGCCGTCGTCCACGGGAGTCCGGAGCGAAAGGTGCTTGGTGCCGTCGGCCGTCTGCACGTACTGCAGGCCGTCGTCGCCGGCCAGCATCGAACCGACGCGCACGCGCGCCGTGGGCAGCGTCTGCTCGACGGCGACGTCGATGCGACGCACCAGCGGGCCGATGTCGCCGGCGATGCGGCGGACCTCGTCCTGCAACTCGGCGGGATCGGCCGCCTGGCCTTCGACGGCGAAGACGCCCTGGCCGCGGTGGACGACGCGCACGCCGGGCCGGTTCAGCGCGTCGCCGATCTGGCGCACGATGTCGCCGGCGGAGGCGTAGCGGTGCAGGAGCTGCCCTTCGCCGAAGGGCTGCAGCGCGGCGCGCGCGCGGGCCATCTCGGCGCTGCCGGGCAGCAGGCCCTCGACGAGGAGCCGGCGGTCGACGCGACGGACCGTGAGTCCTTCGACGCCGGCCTGCCGCAGCGCGAGCATCACCTGTTCCATCGGGCTGGTCGGCGGTGCGGTCGAGGCGGCGGTCTGGGTGCTGAGCACCGAGGCCAGCGCCGCGATCAGGGCCGCGGCGGCGACCAGCGCGCTGAGCTTCAGGCCGATCGCGGCCCTGGCCCGCGGGACCACGGTGCCCGCGACGCCGGCAGCTTCGGCGGCCGCGGCCACGCCGGCCTTGATCTTCGCGACGGGCCGCATCAGTGCGTCCATCAGCGCCATGTCGCTGGGCCAGGCGGGCGCATCGGGCGCAGCGTCGGGACCGGCGCAGATCACGATGTCGCCGAAGCGCCGGGGCAGGAAGTCCTCCAGCAGGCCCAGCGCTCCCGCTGTCGTCCTGGCGGGCGTTCCGTCGTCGGCGATGAGGTGGAGCGCGGGAGACACGTCGGAGCCTTCTTCCTCGAACGTCAGGAGCAGCGGGGCATGGGCCCAGTCGCTGATCTGGAGGTCGGCGTCCTCATCGCTGGCGATGCGGTACTGCCGACGGGTCAACCGTAGCTGGACCCCGGCATGCAAGCCTGTGAGGATGCGAAGCTGCTTCATGGTTTGCGAATCCCGAACTTCTTTGTCGCTTCGTTGAGGGGTTGCCGATGGCGCGCGGCTCAGCCGCCGCCGCCCTGCAGGAAGGATTCAGGCGTCGAAGACGGCGCGCGAGGCTCCGTCGCCGGTGCGGGCAAGGTCGACGGCGTTTGCGGCGTAGGCTGCGACAACCCCGATGACGACGGTGATTGCGCTGACGGCGGCGCCGCACGGCCGTCCGCCGTCATGCCCATCGCGCCCGCGGTCGCGGCGCCGTAGGGCCCCGCCGGGAAGGTCGGCTCGCGGATGATCCGCGGCGAGATCAGGAACAGCCGTTCGGTCTGGCCCGCGCTCTGGTTGGTGTGCCGGAACAGCCCGCCGAGCAGCGGCACGCGGCCGAGCACCGGCACCTCGTCGCGCTGCGAGGACTGGCTGGTCGTGGTGATGCCGCCGATGAGCAGGCTCTCGCCTTCGCCCACATGGGCCTCGGTCATGATCTCGGTGCGCTTGACGATGGGCACCGTGTCGACCACGCGGTCCTCGAAGCTGCCGTCCTCAATGTAGAGCGACAGCTTGATGCGGCGCGACACGCCGCCGTTGTCGGGCACCGAGGTGATCTGCGGCGTGACCTGCAGCAGCGTGCCGGCCTCGACCTGGAAGAGGTTGGCCTCGAGGTTGCCGGCGACCTTGACGGTGACGACGCGCTTCTCGCGCATGATCGCGGGCCGGTTGGCCACGCCCAGCACCTTGGGCTTGGCGATGACGCGGGCCTTGCCGCGCGCGCTGAGCGCGTCGATGCGCGCCATCAGCTCGCGGCCGGCGTTGGACCACAGCGTGCTCAGCGTGAAGGTGCCGGCGCTGTTGGCGGTCGATGGCTGCGTGACGCCGAAGCTGCCCTTGCTGCCGCGCACGCTCCAGTCGATGCCCAGCGAGTCGATGCTGTCGCTGCTGACGTCGATGATGGTGGCCTCGAGCTCGACCAGCACCGGCTGAACGTCCAGGCGGCGGATCAGCTCGACGTATTCGTCCATGCGCTGGGGGCGGCCGTGGATGATGACGGTGTTGGTGCCCTCGTCGGCCTGGAAGATCGGCGGCGCGTCGTCGTCGACCGGGCTCTGCAGGCCGCGCGCGCTGCCTTGCGAGGCCGCGCCGGCGCCCGACTTGGCCGACTGTCCCGCGGTGACCTGGTTGGGCTTGCGCGCCATGATGTCGGCCAGGCGCGAGTCACGGCCCATGACCCCCTGCAGCGCGGTCAGCTTGCCGGGATGGACCTCGGCCATCGACGGCGTGTCCTCCTCGCCTTGCGCGCCGCCGGCGTTGCCGCTGTAGAGCGAGGTCAGCACCGAGGCCACGCCGCGGATGCGCGTCTGGCCGAAGGTGCGGTCGCCGGCGGAGGCGAAGCGCAGCGGCACCACGCGCACCGCCTTGCGGTTGCGCTCCATCGCGCCGACGTCCAGCGACTCGATGGCCGCGGCGATCAGCTCGACGTGGCGCGGCGGACCGTAGACCAGCAGCGTGCTTTCGGCCGCGTTGAAGCGCAGCGGGAAGCGCGCGTCGCCGAGCTGCAGCGAGTCCAGCAGGTCGGTGACCTGCTCGCGGCGGAAGCCCTTGAGCCGGAAGAGCCGGCTCTGCACGGCGCCCGCCGGGTAGAAATACAGGGCGGTCCCGTCGTGGTACCAGATGACGCCGTAGGCCCGGTTCATCGAGTCGAGGAACTTGTCGGGCGTGGTGTCGAAGTTGGCCTGCACCGTGCCGTCGATGCCTTCGGCGAGCACGGCGGGCAGGCCCTGACTCGCGGCGAAGTCCAGCAGCACCTCGCTCACCCGCTTGCCTTCGGCCTTGTAGATGAAACGCGGGCTGCGCCATTGGCGCGAGACGTTCTTCGTC